>JBOICL010000175.1:0-1306 GCA_050740055.1 Stenotrophobium sp. | reverse complement strand
ACAAAGATCGGGTCGATCGGCAGGCGAAAGCGCGCCTCGACCACGCCCTGCTGCTGGACGGCAATGTATAGAAAAGTGCCGAGCGCGCAGACCGGCAGCAGCCATTCGCGGCCGCGGTAGCGGCGAGTGGCGGCGCCCCAGGCCACAGCGAGAATCAGCAGCGGCCACAGCCAGCGCGTCCAAAGCGTGAGCCAGCCGCTGAGGGAGCCGCGGTCGTTATCGGGCCAGCATTGGCCGAAAAACAGGTAGAGCAGGTTTTCGCCGATCTCGGCGGAGCGTGGGAAAGTCCGCTGCTGCCGCATGCGTTGCAGTTCCGCAATCCAAGGCGTGCGACCGCGTGACAGGTCGATGGCGATGGCGGCGTTGCCGGTGCGGTTCGAGGTCCAGTCCGAGAACGGGTAGAAGGTAGGATTGTAGAAACTCGGCGAGCCGAAGTAGTACTGCCCCTTGGGGCCGAAGTCGATGGAGATGGTGCGCTGGCCGCTCTGGCTGTAAATCTCGTTGAGATAGAGATTGCCGAAGGGCGCGAAGTAGCCGAGGCTGGCGCGCCCGTGCAGGCCGGCGGGAATCAGCAAGCTAAAAAGCATGATGGTGCCGATGACTGATTTCGCGATTTTGTTCCGCTGCGGCAGCCAGATGCTCAGCAGGCACAGCAGCGCCATCGGCAGCGCGATGCTGCGCGTGAAGCCGGCCGCGAGCCACAGCGCGCAGGCCAGCGCGAAGGCGCCCACCGTGCGCTTGCGCTGCGCGCGGAAGGTGGCCCAGAAGGCGAAGCCGGTCAGCGTCAGCAGCAGGGTTTCGTTCATGAAGTAGGCGTAGATGCCGAGGAAGCCCGGCACCAGCGCCATCAGTAGCGCGCCGCCCAGCGCGTGGGTCTTGGGTATCAGTTCCTTCAGAGCGCGATACCAGCCGTAGGGCATGAGAGCGCACAGCGCACCGCAGCCGGCGAGAATCACAGCGTGGCTGCCGCCCGCGAGTTTTTGCAGCAGAAACATCCACAGTTGATACAGGTAGGGATCGCCGCTGCCCATGACATTGGGATGCAGGAAGTACAGGCCGTTTTCCCAGTGCCGGTTGGGGTCGGAGAACAGGTGATCCAGCGGTGAGTCGAAGAACGGGAACAGCAGGCGCAGCAGCAGCGCCGCACCCAGCAGCCAGCGCAGGACGTGTTCGACGTTGGCGTCGTCGTAGCGATGCGCGCGGCGTATTGCGGCGAGTGAGGTCGGTGGCGCTTGCATGGTTATGATCCGCCCGAATTTAAATAGAAACCGTTCGGGTTGAGCCGTGAGCTTGCCGAACGGTCGAA
>JBOICL010000174.1:0-5216 GCA_050740055.1 Stenotrophobium sp. | reverse complement strand
ATCCACCAGCGCGCGCAGGGTGTGCAAGGGAACGCGGCCTTCGCGATACCACTCGACACGGGCAATTTCCGCCACGTTCAGCCGGCCACCCACCTGAATCTTGATGCCACCCGCACCGAGACGCATGGCGTTGGTCACCGCGCGCTTCATGGCGCGGCGTAACATGATGCGGCGCTCCAGCTGCTGCGCGACGCTCTCAGCAATCAACTGCGCGTCAAGCTCGGGCTTGCGAATCTCCTCCACGGAAATATGTACGACATCCGTCTTGAGGCCCATGATTTTTGCGACGCTGTTCTTCAGCTTCTCGATGTCTTCGCCTTTCTTGCCGATGACAATGCCAGGGCGCGCCGTGTGTATCGTTACACGCGCACTCTTTGCCGGGCGGTCGATCTGGATACGCGAAACGTTGGCTTGCGCCAGCTTCTCGCGCAGGAATTTGCGCACTTCGAGATCCTTGTTCAGATTCTCGCCGTAGGCGCTGTGTTCGGCATACCAGTTCGACGTCCACTGTGTGGTGATGCCGAGGCGGAATCCATTGGGATTAACTTTGTGACCCATAGTCTCTCTCTTAGTCGGCCACGCGAACTGTGATATGGCTGGTGCGCTTGAGAATGCGATCGGCGCGGCCCTTGGCACGCGGCCGAATCCGCTTCATCACCGGACCTTCATCCACGAAAATCTCGCGGACCTTCAGCTCATCGACGTCAGCGCCGTTATTGTTTTCCGCGTTGGCGATTGCCGACTCCAGCACCTTCTTGATAATGCCGGCAGCGCGCTGGCGCGAAAACTTCAGCGTGTTGATCGCCTCGTCCACTTTTTTGCCGCGCACCAGATCGGCGACCAGGCGGGCTTTCTGCGGGGACAGGCGGACAAATTTCAGAACAGATTGCGTTTCCATGCTTAGCTCCGTCAGGCCGCCTTCGGCGCCTCGGTCTTTTTGTCTGCGGAGTGGCCCTTGAAGTTGCGCGTGGGCGCGAACTCGCCGAGCTTGTGGCCGACCATGTGCTCGGTAATGAAAACCGGCATGTGCTGACGGCCGTTATGCACCTGAATGGTCAGACCGACCATGTCCGGCACAACCATAGAACGGCGCGACCAGGTCTTGATCGGCTTCTTGACGCGAGAGCCCATCATGTCACTCACCTTTTTGGCCAGGTGGTGATCGATAAATGGACCTTTTTTAACGGAACGCGGCACGGTTACACCCTCGTGACTTACTTCTTGTGACGGCTACGCACGATCATGCTCTGCGTGCGCTTGTTATTGCGGGTCTTGAGACCCTTGGTCTGCTGGCCCCAAGGCGTGACCGGATGCGGATTTCCCTGCCCGGACTTGCCCTCACCACCACCATGCGGATGATCCACCGGGTTCATCACGACGCCTCGGACGGTCGGCCGGATACCCTTCCAGCGCTTGGCACCGGCCTTGCCGTACTGGCGCAGGTTGTGATCTGCATTGCTGACTTCGCCCATGGTGGCGCGGCAGTCGGCGTGCACTTTGCGCATTTCACCTGAGCGCAGTCGCAAGGTGGCATATTCGCCTTCGCGGTTGACCAGCTGAACACTGGCACCAGCGGACCGCGCGATCTGCGCACCTTTGCCGGGACGCATTTCCACGCAGTGAATGGTGGAGCCGATCGGGATATTGCGCAGCGGCAGGGCGTTGCCCGCCTTGATCGGGGCATCAATGCCGTTCTGCACCGCGTCGCCGGGCTCAACTCCTCGCGCCGCAATGATGTAACGGCGCTCGCCATCCGCGAACAGAACCAGCGCGATGTGAGCGCTGCGGTTCGGATCGTATTCAACGCGCTCAACTTTGGCCAGAATTCCGTCCTTGTTGCGCTTGAAGTCAACGATACGATACTGATGCTTGTGACCGCCGCCCTTGTGGCGCGTGGTCATGTGTCCGTTGTTGTTGCGCCCGCCGCTGGAACTCTGTTTCTCGACCAGCGGGAAATAGGGATCGCCCTTGTGCAAGCCCGGCGTCGCAACCTTGACCTGGTGGCGGCGGCCCGGCGAAGTGGGCTTCATTTGAATAAGTGCCATGACCTGATCCTTAGTTGGCGGTGCCGCCGGCGAAGTCGATTTCCTGGCCTTCGGCCAGGGTCACGTAGGCCTTCTTCCAGTCGGAACGCTTGCCCACCGACTGTCCGAATCGCTTGGTCTTGCCTTTGACGTTGAGGGTTTCGACGCTCTTCACTTTTACCTTAAAGAGTTTCTCGACCGCCTCCTTGATTTCCGGCTTTTGCGCATCGCGGAGGACCTTGAAGACCGCCTGATTGCGCTTCTCGGCCACCCGGGTGGCCTTCTCGGAGATCACCGGAGTGAGGATGATCTGGTGTAAACGCTCGAAATTCATGACAGCCAGGCCTCCAGCTTCTTCACCGCATCGGCGGTCATCAGTACCTTCTCGTGCCGCAGCAGGGCAACCGGGTTCAGCGCTTCGACATCGCATACAGCGACGTGAGGCAAATTGCGCGCGGACAGGTAAAGGCCCTGATCGACTTCGCCGGTCACCACGAGAATGTCGCTGGCGCCCAGCTTGGTCAGTTTTTCCAGCAGACCCTTGGTCTTGGGCGCTTCCACCGTGAAGGTTTCAGCGATCAGCAAATGTCCCTGACGGTTCAACTCGGAGACGATCGAGCGTATCGCGCCGCGATACATCTTTTTGTTGACCTTCTGGCTGAAGTCGCGCGGAACCGCGGCAAAAGTCTTGCCGCCGCCGCGCCACAGGGGCGAGCGGATCGAGCCGGCGCGAGCGCGGCCCGTGCCTTTCTGCTTCCAGGGCTTTTTGCCGCCGCCGGAAACTTCACCCTTGCCCTTCTGCGCCTTGGTACCGGCGCGGCCTGCGTTCATGTACGCGGTCACGACCTGGTGAATCAGGGCTTCGTTGTAATCGGCCCCGAACACGCTGTCATTGACGGCGAGCTTGGAACCGCTCTGTTGTATTTGAATATCCATTGCCGTTTTTCCCGGTTACTTAACCGTGGGGCGCACGATGACATCGCCATTCGCCGCGCCCGGCACCGCGCCCTTGACCAGCAGCAGGTTGCGTTCCACGTCCACCTTGACCAAGTCAAGGTTCAGCACGGTCACTCGCTCGTTGCCCATGTGACCCGCCATTTTCTTGTTCTTCCACACCTTGCCGGGGCTCTGGCGCTGACCGATAGACCCCGGCACACGGTGCGACAGCGAGTTACCGTGAGTTGCACGGCCACCTTTAAAATTATGGCGCTTCATGACACCGGCAAACCCCTTGCCGATGCTGGTACCGGTCACATCAACGGATTTGATACCGTCGAATACCGTGACCTTGATCTCACCGCCGGACTGCAAGTCCTTGCCTTCTTCGCCGTCAAGGCGGATTTCCCACAGACTGCGGCCTGCGGCAACACCAGCTTTCTTGTAATGGCCGGTCAACGCCTTGTTGACGCGGCTGGCTTTCTTCTCACCCACAGCGACCTGAACTGCACGGTAGCCATCGGTTTCTACAGTCTTGACCTGAGTGATCCGGTTGGGGCTGCACTCAATAACGGTGACCGGGACCGCTTCACCGGCTTCGGTGAAGACTCTGGTCATGCCCGCCTTGCGGCCTACGATTGCAATCGTCATGTCCGATCCCCTTAGTTGACCTTGATCTGGACTTCGACGCCGGCCGGAAGATCCAGCTTTGACAGCGCGTCGACGGTCTTTTCGGTGGGATCCACGATCTGCATCAACCGCTTATGCGTACGAATTTCGTATTGATCGCGCGCATTCTTGTCAGCGTGCGGCGAAGCAAGAACAGTGAAGCGTTCCTTGCGGGTCGGCAGCGGGATCGGACCACGCACTACAGCGCCTGTGCGCTTGGCGGTCTCGACGATCTCGCGCGCGGACTTGTCGATCAGGCGATGATCGAAAGCCTTGAGCCGGATGCGAATGGATTGGCTGGTCGCGGCCATGCTTGTACTCAGGTCTTAAAGAGCGGAGGAACAAAGGGGCGCGGATTATACGCGCCCCTTTGTGCGGATGGAAGGGCTCAGGCGAGAATCTTGGTCACCACGCCGGCGCCGACTGTGCGGCCGCCCTCGCGGATGGCAAAACGCACGCCTTCTTCCATGGCGATGGGGTTGATCAGTTCAACCGTTACCGCGACGTTGTCGCCGGGCATGACCATTTCCTGCTTGATCTCGACCGCACCCGTCACATCGGTGGTGCGGAAGTAGAACTGCGGACGGTAGCCCTTGAAGAAGGGGGTGTGGCGGCCGCCTTCTTCCTTGGTGAGGACGTAGACTTCGCCTTCAAACTTGGAGTGGGGCTTGATGCTGCCGGGCTTGCACAGGACCTGGCCACGCTCGATTTCTTCTTTCTTGGTGCCGCGCAGGAGGAGTCCGACGTTGTCGCCGGCCTGGCCCTGGTCGAGCAGCTTGCGGAACATTTCGACGCCAGTGACGATGGTCTTGACGGTGGGCTTGATGCCAACCAGTTCGACTTCTTCGCCAACCTTGACGATGCCGCGCTCGATACGTCCAGTGGCGACGGTGCCGCGGCCGGAGATGGAGAAGACGTCTTCGACCGGGAGCAGGAAGGGTTTGTCGACTTCGCGCTGGGGTTCGGGAATGAAGGTGTCGAGGGCGTTGTAGAGTTCTTCGACCTTGGCGATCCAGGCGGGGTCGCCGCCGATGGCCTTGGTGGCGGAGCCACGAATGACGGGGGTGTTGTCGCCGTCGAAGCCGTATTTGGTCAGGAGGTCACGGACTTCCATTTCGACCAGGTCGAGGAGTTCGGGGTCATCGACCAGGTCGCATTTGTTGAGCCAGACGACGATCTTGGGGACGTTGACCTGCTTGGCCAGCAGGACGTGCTCGCGGGTCTGGGGCATGGGGCCGTCGGTGGCGGAGACGACCAGGATCGCGCCGTCCATCTGGGCGGCGCCGGTGATCATGTTCTTGACGTAGTCGGCGTGGCCCGGGCAGTCGACGTGGGCGTAGTGACGGGCCTGGGTTTCGTATTCAACGTGCGAGGTGGCAATCGTCAGAATCTTGGTGCTGTCGCGACGTCCCTGGCTTTCAGAGGCTTTCGCCACTTCGTCGTAGGCGACGTATTTGGTCTTGCCAAACTTGTCAGCCGAAATCTTGGTCAGGGCAGCCGTCGTCGTGGTCTTGCCATGGTCAACATGTCCAATCGTGCCGACATTCACATGCGGCTTGACGCGCTCAAATTTCTCTTTTGCCATTG
>JBOICL010000173.1:0-24803 GCA_050740055.1 Stenotrophobium sp. | reverse complement strand
GGTTGTAGATGTTCTGCTTGTAGTAATCGATCATGCGGCCGGGGGTGCCGATGAGGATGTCGAGTCCATCGGCGATGGCCTGGCGCTGTGACTCGTAGCCGGTGCCGCCGTAGACCACCGCCATGCGCAGGCCGGTTTCGCTGCCGATGCCCTCGGCATCCTTGAAAATCTGGATCGCCAGTTCGCGCGTCGGCGCAAGGATGAAAACGCGCGGCTGCTTGGAGTCGGCGCCCGCCGCGCGCGGATGGGTCAGCAGGCGGTGCATTGCCGCCAGCAGAAAGGCCGCGGATTTGCCGGTGCCGGTCTGCGCCTGGCCGGCGAGGTCTTCACCCGCCAGCGCGCGCGGCAGGGTCTGCGCCTGGATCGGCGTGCAATGGCTGTAGCCCAGTTTGTTCAGGCCCGCCAGCAGGGCGGGGTGCAGCGGCAGAGAGGAAAAAGCGGTGTCGCTCAGATGATCGGGTTGCATGTATTCCGGGTATGTCGTCAGGCTCAGGCTTGCAATAGTTGTGGACTTAGGCTGAAATAACGCTCAGATCAGTGGCGCACGGCAACCATCATCAATAAGCCGTGGCAAAACAGCCCTGCGTTATTTCCCCTCGAACCAAGCCATCATAACGATCTAAGTGTATTTTTGCCTGCCTGAGCGGGCGCAACTTAGCCAACTTTCCCGGAATGCGCGGGTTTTTGCGCGTTCATCTTCCACGAGGTTTCCATGAGTGAACATATCACGGCCGTTACCGATGCCAGTTTTGAGCAGGATGTGCTGAAAAGCGGCACGCCGGTCCTGGTCGATTTCTGGGCGGAATGGTGCGGCCCCTGCCGCATGATCGCGCCGATTCTCGAGCAGGTCGCCGCGGAAAACGCCGGCAAGCTCAAGGTGGTCAAGCTCAATGTCGATGAAAACCCGCTGTCACCGCCCAAGTTCGGCATCCGCGGCATCCCGACCCTGATTCTGTTCAAGGACGGCGCCATCGCCGCCACCCAGGTGGGCGCGGTGCATAAGGCCCAGCTCGCCGCCTTCGTCAATCCACATATCAATCTCGCATGATCAAAAATCGTCGCCGTCACTCCGGCCAAAACAGCGGCCGCGGCCAGGGCCAAGGCAATAACGGCAACAACGGAGCCGAGATCGGCAACCGTGGCCAGGGTGAGGCGCGCATCGTGGACTTGCAGCCGTTTGACGAGTCTTCCTATGTGGAGGCTTCCCCGGACGGCGACGTGCTGGCGGTGGTCGCGCCGCCGCAGCAGTATGTGGAAGGCGGCGGCAATGAACCGGACGCAAACGGTGCACCGCGGCCGGTGCAGGAACAGCGGCCGATGGAACCGCCCAAGGTGGTGCG
The DNA here is from genome assembly GCA_050740055.1 of Stenotrophobium sp. Classification (GTDB taxonomy): domain Bacteria; phylum Pseudomonadota; class Gammaproteobacteria; order Nevskiales; family Nevskiaceae; genus Stenotrophobium. The sequence goes on along the minus strand of JBOICL010000173.1, from coordinate 23,463 downwards.
CATTCCAGAGTTGAAGAAGAAAACCGCCGCTGAATTGCTGGATCTGGCGGAAGCGCAGGGCCTCGAAAACATCGCCCGCGTCAAGAAGCAGGACCTCGTCTTCCAGTTGCTGCGTGCAGCCGCACGCCGCGGCGAGCACATCATGGCGGAGGGCGTCCTGGAAATCATGCAGGACGGCTATGGCTTCCTGCGCGGTGCCGACAGCTCGTATGCCGCCGGGCCGGACGATGTATACATCTCGCCGAGCCAGATCCGCCGCTTCTCGCTGCGCACCGGCGATACCGTCACCGGCCGCGTGCGTTCGCCCAAGGACAACGAACGCTACTTCGCCCTACTCAAGGTCGATACGATCAATTACGAGGCGCAGGAAGTTTCAAAGAAGAAGGTGTCCTTCGAGAATCTGACGCCGCTGTTCGCCGATGAGCAGCTCCGGATGGAGCGCGGCAACGGCACCACCGAGGACATCACCGCGCGTGTGATTGACCTAGTGGCGCCTTTCGGCAAGGGCCAGCGCGGCCTGATCGTATCGCCGCCCAAGGCCGGCAAGACCATAATGCTGCAGAACATCGCGCAGTCCATCGCCGCGAATTATCCCGACGTGTACCTGATCGTGCTGCTGATCGACGAGCGTCCTGAAGAAGTCACCGACATGCAGCGCACCGTGCGCGGCGAGGTGATTTCCTCGACCTTCGACGAGCCGGCCACGCGCCATGTGCAGGTCGCGGAAATGGTGATCGAGAAGGCCAAGCGTCTGGTCGAGCACAAGCGCGACGTGGTGATCCTGCTCGATTCCATCACGCGCTTGGCGCGCGCCTACAACACCGTTGCGCCGTCCTCGGGTAAGGTGCTCACCGGCGGTGTCGATGCCAACGCACTGCAGAAGCCCAAGCGTTTCTTCGGCGCCGCGCGCAACATCGAGGAAGGCGGTTCGCTCACCATCATCGCCACCGCGCTGGTCGAGACCGGCTCGAAGATGGACGAAGTGATCTACGAAGAGTTCAAGGGCACCGGCAACATGGAGCTCCAGATGGAGCGCCGCATCGCCGAGAAGCGCGTGTTCCCGGCGATCAACATCAACCGTTCCGGCACGCGCAAGGAAGAGCTGATGGTGGCCCCGGCGGAGCTCAACAAGGTCTGGATCCTGCGCAAGCTGTTGCACTCGATGGACGAACTGGCGGCGATGGAACTGCTGCTGGATCGCATGAAGCAGACCAAGACTAATTCCGATTTCTTCGATTCGATGAAGCGGAATTAGAAGCAAGGGCTGGCAAGGGCTATACGGGAAAGCGGGCTTCGGCCCGCTTTTTTTGTCGTCTGATTTTTGCGCGGCGTTCAGCCTTCGCGGTTCACCGCCCGATAGCCGATGTCGCTGCGGTGCTGTTCGCTCGTCCAGGAGATTTTGTTCACGGCGGCATAGGCGACGCTCTGGGCGTTGCGAACCGTAACGCCCGAAGCGACGATGCAGAGCACGCGGCCGCCACTGGTGACGACGCTGCCGTCCTGCTCGGTAGTACCGGCATGAAACACCTTCGCGCCGCCGAGCTCTGCATCCAGACCGTTAATGACATCACCTTTGCGCACCGACGCCGGATAGCCTTGCGCGGCCATCACCACGCCGAGCGCGGGACGCGGGTTCCAGCGCGGCGGGTGCCGGGGCAGGGTCTGGTCCAGCGCGGCTTCCAGCAGGTCGAGCAGGTCGGAGTCCAGGCGGAACAGGATCGGCTGGGTTTCCGGGTCGCCCATGCGCGCATTGAATTCGATCACGAAGGGCGCGCCGTCCCTGCGGATCATCAGTCCGGCGTAGAGGAAGCCGGTGAAGGGCACACCTTCGGCGGTCATGCCGACCAGCGTTGGTTCGATGATTTCGCGGCAGACGCGCGCATGCACTTCAGGCGTGACCACCGGTGCGGGCGAGTAGGCACCCATGCCGCCGGTATTGGGGCCTTGATCGTGATCGAAAATGCGCTTGTGATCCTGCGCGCTGGCCAGCGGCTGGTACTGGCGGTCCCCGGCAACGACGATGAAGCTCGCCTCCTCGCCGTCGAGAAAATCCTCGATGACCAAGCGCGCGCCGGCCTGGCCGAGCATCCCGCCGGAGAGCATGTCGCGCACCGCGGCCTGTGCTTCCGCAACAGTCATGGCGACGACGACGCCCTTGCCCGCGGCAAGGCCGTCGGCCTTGACCACGATCGGCGCGCCGCGTTCGGCGATGTACGCCAGCGCCGGGTCGATGCTGGTGAACACTTGGTACTGCGCGGTGGGAATCTTGTGGCGCGCGAGGAAATTCTTGGTGAAGGCCTTGCTCGCTTCGAGCTGCGCCGCCGCTTTCGTCGGCCCGAAGATGCGCAGGCCGGCCTTGGTGAATTCATCGACGATGCCGGCGGCCAGCGGGCCTTCTGGGCCGACCACGGTGAAGGCGATGTTTTCGTTGCGCACCAAGCCGATCAGCGCCGGAATGTCTTCGGCGGCGATTGCGACATTGCGCACGCGGGGTTCATGCGCGGTACCGGCGTTGCCCGGCGCGACGAGAACTTCCGACACGCGCGGTGACTGCGCCAGCTTCCATGCCAATGCGTGCTCGCGGCCACCGCTGCCGACCACCAGAACCTTGAGCTTTTGTACCGTCACGTCTGTCCTGCCGCCTGATTTCGGGGCGCTAGGGTAGCCGAAATTGGCTTGATTGGCCGTCCGCAAAAAGAAACCCCGCGCGTGCTTGCGCAGGCGCGGGGTTGCGTTGCCGCGATGACTTACTGCGGCTGGATGGTGTTGCCGAGGATGTGCACCTTGCTGCCGACGGCGAAGCCTTCAGCACTGGCGACCGTCGCGGTCTGTGTGCCGCCGCCGTCCATTGCCACCGTGACGCGGTAGGTCGTGGTCGTGCGGATATGCTTCTCGGCTTCGTTGCCTGCGAAGGCGCCAAGCAGGGCGCCAGCCACGGTGGCGACATCCTTGCCGCGGCCGCCGCCAACCTGGTGACCGGCGACGCCGCCGGCGGCTGCGCCGGCCACTGCGCCAATACCGCTGCCGGTGCCTTCGCCCTTGATGGCTTCGATGTTGGTCACGGTGCCGCAGTCGCTGCAGGCGGCCCTGGGTGCCGGAGCGGGTTCTTCGCGGCGCGATTCACGGCGCGGTTCTTCGCGGCGGCGTTCGGGGCGCGAAGATTCAGCCGGGGCGGAAGCGGGCGCCGCAACGGGAGCCGGAGTTGCGGCCGTGGCTGGCTGATTGTCGGCTGAGTTCTGGTCCTTGCCCTGCTGGCAGCCGGCGAGGGCGGCGCCGAGAACGAGAGCGACGGCAAGATTGCGAATATTCATGGGAACTCCTTGAGGATTTGTGTGAGGCGGAACTTTAAACGCGGGCGCTTAACGGAAACTTAACGCCGGGGTCGCCATTTTAGTGCATTGCGGCATGCCGCAGTAGGACGAGAAATCTTGTGCGGTGACGTCGCTGCTGCCGCTGCCCCAGAAATCACCCGCTATGCTGCCTGTCGTTCTCAGGTTTGTTATTTAATACATACTAATATTAATTATAGTGTGCAAAATATAACTGGTGATGGGAAGAAAGCAGGCAGAGCGGGTGGCCTTTGCGAGCCTGCTCAGGCGATGGACGAGAGCTTGGCGCTGGTCAGGGCGAGGCGGTAGATCAGCGTTTCCGTGAAGACCTTATAGAAGCGTAACTGGCAGTCGCGCGAGACCTGGTCCATCAGCGTGGCGCTGACCTTGAGCGCCATGACCTGCGCCGCCGCCACCACGCTGGCGGTGCGGCGGGCGGCGCCGAGGAAACCTAGCTCGCCAAAGCAATCGCCCTTTTCCAGCGTGTGCAGCCGCTTGCCGCCCTTGCGCACTTCGGCGCGGCCCACGGCGATGATGTAGAAGGCGTGGTCGATGGCGCCTTCCTCGATGATGCTTTGCCCAGGTTGGTAGGTGAGCATGCTGCTGGCGTTGAGGATTTCGCCGAGTTCCTCGTCGGAAAACCCGTTGAAGAAATGCAGGCGGCTGATGGAGTTCTGTGACTCGCGCCGCGAAACTTGGCGTTCGCCCGCGTGTAACTGGTCGAACAGCCGCGTCAGCGCCGAGGCGAGTTCGCGGCCGTGCGTGAAACGCTGTTCCGGGTCCTTGAGCAGCAGGCGTGCGACGAGGTCGCAGAGCGGTTTGGGCACATCCTTGCGCAGGCTTTCCACGCGCGGCGCCGGAGTATTGCGGATGAGTTCGAGCAGCGCCGGCATGCTGGCGGCCCTGAACGGCGGTTCGCCGGTGAGCAGCTGGAACAGCACCGCGCCGAGCGCATAGAGATCGCAGGCGGGGCCGAGCGTGACATTGCGCACCTGCTCCGGCGACATGTACAGCGGCGAACCGACGACGCTTTGCGTGCTTGCGGATTGTAGGCCGCCGTTGATTTCGGCGATCGAGAAATCCATCAGCTTGGGCACGCCCTCGCGCGTGAGCATGATGTTGCTGGGCTTGATGTCCCGGTGCAGCACGCCCTTGGAGTGCGCGTAGTCCAGCGCCCTGGCACACTTGAAGCCGATGTCGACGGCTTGCTCGATGGGGACACGCGCGCTCTTGGAGCGGCACAGCGGTTGCAGGGTTTCGCCGTCGATGTATTCCATGACGATGTAGTTGAGGTCGCCCTCGACGCCGGCATCATAAGTAGCGACGATGTGCGGGTGCTGCAGCATGCCGGCTGCGCGCGCCTCGGTGAAGAATGCGGATTCGTATTCGTCGCCGGGGTTGGCGCGATGTTCCGCAGCCTGCAGCGCGACCTTGATCGCGACATCGCGTTTCACGAAAGGATCGAAGCCCTTGTAAACCACGCCGCAGGTGCCGCGGCCGATCTCCCCGTGCACCTGATATTTGCCGATCTTCTTCGGTGGCGCGCCGGGGAAGCCGCCATGCTGCGGATTCTCGACGGTCTCAGTGGCTTCGGTCATGACGCGGCCGCAGCGCTGGCCGTGAGCTTGGCGTTGGTGGCGGAAAGGCGTGTGATCAGGGTTTCGGTAAAGACTTTATAGAACCGCAGCTGGCACTCCATCGACACCTGGTCCATCAGCGCGGCGTTGACCTTGAGCGCCTGTACTGGCGCGACGGCAACCACCGACGCCGTGCGCCGGGTCGCGCCGAGGAAGCCGATCTCGCCAACGCAGTCGCCCTTGCCCAGCAGGCTGAGGCTCTTGCCGTTCTTGCACACTTCGGCGCTGCCGTCGACGATGATGTAGAAGGCGTGGTCGATATCACCTTCCGCGATGATGCTGGCGCCGGAGGCATAACTGCCGAGCACGCTGGCCTTGAGGATTTCGTCGATGTCCTCGTCAGAGAAGCCATTGAAGAAACGCAGGGCGCGCAGTGAGTCACGCGATTCGCGGCGCGCGATCTGCTGGCCGCTGATGCGCAGCTTGTTGAACAGGCGCGTCAACTCCGCCGCCAGCTCGCGTCCGCTCCTGCAGCGTTCCGCGGGGTTTTTCAGCAGCAGGCGCGCGATGATGTCCGTCATCGGCGCCGGCAGATCCGGGCGCAGCAGATCCACACGCGGCGCGATGCGTGTGGTCACGTCCTCGAACAGTTGTTTGGGGTCGTTGACGGTGAACGGTGGCTCGCCGGTGAGCAGGTGGTACATCACCGCGCCCAGTGCGTATAGATCGCTGGCTGGCGACAGTGGCTTGCACTGGCTTTGCTCCGGCGACATGTAGCGCGGCGAGCCCACCGGCGTCTGGTACTGTGCCGGTGCCTGCTGCGCATCCACGGTGGCGATGGAAAAATCCATCAGCTTGGTGACGCCATCGCGCGTGAGCATGATGTTGCCGGGCTTGATGTCGCGGTGCATCACGCCCTTGGAATGAGCGTAGTCCAGCGCGCGGGCGCATTTGAAGCTGATGTCGATGACCTGCTCCAGCGGTGCGCGCGGCGCGTTGCGGGCGCAGAGCGGCACCAGCGTATGGCCGTCGACGTGCTCCATCACCAGGTAGCTGAGTTCGTTTTCGGCGCCGGCGTCGTAGAGCGAGACGATATGCGGATGCGAGAGGCGGCCGGCGGCGCGGGCCTCGGCGAAAAACGCCCGTTCGTGCTCGCTTTTCTGGGGAGAGCTGCCGGACGGCTGCAGCGCCACCTTGAGCGCGACCTCGCGCTGCACGAAAGGATCGAAGCCGCGATAGACCACGCCGCAGGTGCCGCGGCCGATTTCTTCGCGCACTTCGTACTTGCCAATTTTCTGCGGCGGTCGCGACGGGAAATCGCCGGATGCAGCGGGTTTCTTGCTTGCGGGTTTCCACAACATGTCGCGCGTCTCCCTTCCCCCAATGCAGCCTGTGCAGCGCGTGCAGCATAGCGCCGCAGCGCCGCGCGGTGCCAGCGCGCCGCGCCGGGCTATTTCAGGCCGCTGTGAAAGGCGAAAAGCGCTTCCAGCACCTGGCCGGGCGCTTCCACCTGCGGGTAATGGCCGATGCCGGGCAGGGAGACGATGTCCGGATGCGGAACCAGCTCGCGGTAGCGTTCCACCATGTGCGCGCCGGAGACCGGATCCAGCGGGCCGTTGATCAGGCGCAGCGGCACCGGCGTGTTGACCAGCGCGCCGACCCAGCGTTCGCGGTGCACGCGGCGCTCGCCGACGTAGCGGATCAGGCGGTGCATGATGCGCGCGCCGTTGTTGTGCTGGATGATCTGCCAGAACTGGTCTATTTCCCTGGGGCCGGGCTTGGTGCGCGGGCCGAACACGACGGCGAGGCTCTGGCCGAAGCGGCCGCGCGTCATCAGCCGCGTCGCCACCATGCCCAGCGGCGAGCGCAGCAGCTTCTGCGTCGAGGTGATGCGGTGCGATTCCGGGAACAGCCCACCGTTGAGCAGGGTCACGGAGGCGATCTGCAAGCCCTGCGCGCCGCGTTCCATCTGCCGCGCCAGCAGTTCCTGTGCCACGCTCACGCCGTAGTCGTGCGCGAGCAGATGCACGCGCTTCACGCCGAGGCTGGCGAGCAGCGCCTCGTGCAGTCCGGCCTGCTCCATCAGCGAATAGTTGTGCCGCACCGGTTTGGCGGAAAAGCCGAAGCCGAGCATGTCCGGCGCGATGACGCGGGTGAAGCGCTGGCACAGGCGCGGCCACAGGGCGAGCCAGTCCCAGGACGAGGTGGGAAAACCGTGGATGCAGAGCAAGGCCGCGTCGCCCGCGCCCTCGTCGCGATAGAAAATGTCGTGGCCCTGCCAGTCGTAGCGCCGGCCGGCCAGTTTCCATTCGTCGGGTGTCATGCCCGCAGGATAGCGTGCTCGCGCTGACGGCACGATATGTTTTTCACTCAGCCCGGTGCTACCCGCTCTACGGTTTATGTGTTCTTAAACTGTTAATAAATATTGAATATAATTAAAATATATCAATATAAATGCTCTTTCATCTTGGGCAAACAGACAGAGCGGGTGATGCGAAACGTTCGCTGTATTCGCGCAAAAAGCGCGTGAACTATCCCGGCTTTCCGCAGTCTGTCCGAAGTCATTGGTAGCTGACTGTCCGTCCGCCGTTCCCCGTCAAACCAGATTCAAACCTCTCCGGAAGCACAGTGTCCAGAATCCGCATTCACTATTTCGCCATCCTCGGCCTGCTGCTGGGCCAGTGGTGCGCGGTGGTGCATGCGAGCGGACACGATCTGCTGAAGCAGCCGGAAAAGACGCCCTGTGCGATCTGCGTGGTGGCGCATGCTTCTGGCGTCACGCCGTCGGCCGTTACGCTGCCGCTGCTGTCCGCGCCGGTCTCGGTAACCGCCGATGCTGCGCTGCCCGTTTCCCCCGCCATCGCGCGGGTTGCTCCTCCGCAGAGCCGCGCGCCGCCTTCCATCCTCGCCTGAAACGTCCTGATCTCCGGTGCGGCTCCAGCCGCGCCTCACGTTTATTTGCGAGGCTTTTCATGTTCACTCTGAATCCCCTGGCACGCGCGCTGCGCCTGCCATCCTTGTTGCTGCTGTCGGCCGCATCCGGCCTGATCCCTCACACCGCTGTGGCGGCCGAAGATGCCGGTTTTGCGCTGGCATCCAATGAAGGCGCTGTGGAAGGCCATGTGCGGGACAGCGCCGGTACGCCCTTCGCCGGGGCCGAAGTGCGACTGTACGACAGTGCCGGCCAAATCGCCGGCACGACGGCCGCCGATGCCAACGGCCACTTTCATTTCCACCATCTCAAGCCCGGCGCCTATCGTCTGCGCTTGTCCCGGTCCGGCTTTATCGATACCGGGGCGGACATCGTCGTGACGCCCGGCCGGGAATCGCACACGGATCTGCAACTGCTGGCGCGGCTGGCCACGGTAACGGTGACCGCCGAGCGCCTGGAGCGTGCGCGCAATGCGCTCTCGCCGAGCACCGGCAGCAGTCAATATGTATTCGACAAGAGCAGCATCAAGGCCCTGCCGCAGGGCAGTAACACGCCGATGAACCAGTTGCTGTTGCAGGCGCCGGGCGTGGCCAATGATTCCTTCGGTCAGCTGCATGTGCGCGGCGATCACGCCGACCTGCAATACCGCATCAACGGCATCATCATTCCCGAAGGTATCAGCGGTTTCGGCCAGGTGCTCGACACGCGATTTGCCAACCAGGTGAGCCTGCTCACCGGCGCGCTGCCAGCGCAGTACGGCTACCGCACCGCCGGCGTGATCAATATCACCACGCCGACGGTTTTCAGCGGTGGCGAAGTGGGTGTCTACGGCGGCAGTCACGCCACCTTCAATCCCAGCATCGAGTACGGCACCACCACCAGGAACGGCGTCAGTTTCTACGGCACCGGCCAGTTCTACAACAGTACCACCGGTATCGAGGCGCCCACGGACAGCTACCGCCCGCTGCACGACCACACCCAACAGGGCAAGGGTTTCGGCTACCTGTCTTTCTATCCCGCGCAGGATGCGAAGGTGAGCCTGCTGGCGGGCACCAGCTTCGGGCGCTACCAGATTCCCGATAATCCCGGCCAGACACCCGATCCGGCTTTTTGCGGTCAACTCGGCGGCAACAGCTGCGCATTCGAATCAAGCGGGCTGAACGAACGCCAATACGAGCGCAACACCTATGGCCTGGTGGCTCTGCAGGGTCAGCCTACTGACCGGTTCAATTACCAGGTGGCGGTATTCTCGCGGCTCAGTTCGGTGGAATACCTGCCCGATCCGGTCGGCGACCTGGTGTTCAACGGCGTCGCCGCAGACATCTATCGGCGCAGCACCACCGTAGGCCTGCAAAGCGATCTGAGCTACCGGCTCAATGACGCGCATACCTTGCGCGGCGGCGTGTTTGCCAGCAACGAGAACGACATCTCCGACAATACCTCGGCGGTGTTCACCACCGACGCCAACGGCAACGTCAACGGCGGACCAGTCACCATCGTCGACAACAACCCCAAGAACGGCAACCGCCTGCTGGGCGTGTATGCGCAGGATCAATGGGACCTGACCGATGACCTCACGCTCAACTACGGGCTGCGCTACGACGTGCTGAACGCCTACATCCGCGCCAGCCAGTTGAGCCCGCGCCTGGGCCTGGTCTGGAACGCGACGACGGCAACGGTGTTCCATGCCGGCTATTCGCGCTATTTCACGCCGCCGCCGAGCGAACTGATCAGCAATGCCACGATCGCGAAATTCGACAACACCACCAATGCGCAGAGCGGCGCCAACGATCCGGTAAAGGCCGAACGCACGCATTACTTCGATATCGGTGCCACGCACCGGTTTACCCCCGCGCTGAGCGTCGGCGTGGATACTTATTACAAGATGGTCCGGGAACTGCTGGATGAAGGGCAGTTCGGTCAGGCGCTGATCTTTACGCCGTTCAACTACAACAAGGGCCGCGTTTACGGCATCGAACTGAGCACGGCGTATCACGAGGGGCCTTTCAGCGCCTACAGCAATCTGGCCGTTTCGCGCGCGCAAGGGACGCAGATCAATTCCGCGCAGTTCAACCTCAATCCCGCTTCCGTGGCCTACACGCAGGACCACTACATCTATCTGGATCACGACCAGCGTGTCAGCGGTTCCGCCGGCCTGTCTTATCTGTGGCAGGGCACCACCTACTCACTTGCGGATACTTATGGCAGCGGTTTGCGCGCGCAGGTCACGAGTGCGATTCCCAATGGTGACAAGCTGCCGTTCTACAACCAGCTGGATGTTGCTGCAGAGCGTTCGGTTAACCCAAGTTATATGGGGCCACTCAAACTGCGGCTCGCTGTAATCAACCTGCTGGATAGCAAATACGCAATCCGCGACGGCAGCGGAGTCGGGGTCGGTGCGCCTCAGTTCGGGCCGCGCGCCGGCGTGTTCGTGGGCATCCAGAAACCGTTCTGAGCACGCGAAAAAATATCCGCACAGGGAGCGGGCATAATATCCGGCACATCAGCCCTGCCGTTTCTCATGCCCGCTCCCGTCCGCTACAGCGTTGCGCCAGCCGATCCCCGCGCCCATCGCTTCGCTGTGACCTGTGTAGTGAGCAAGCCCGATGCGGCAGGCCAGGTGTTTCACCTGCCGTCCTGGCTGCGCGGCAGTTATCTGGTGCGCGATTTTTCCAGACACGTGCAGGGTTTGCAGGCTTCCGGCAAGGACGGCTCAATCACGATCACGCGGCTGGATAAGCGCTCGTTCCGTTGCGCGCCGGTTGCCGGACCGCTGACGCTGGAATACAGCGTCTATGCCTACGACGACTCGGTGCGCAAGGCCTATCTCGATACGCAGCGTGGCTTCTTCAATGGCAGCTCGCTGTTCTATTGCCCGGCGGGTTTTGAGCGCAGCGGCTTCGAGCTTGAAATCCAGCCGCCTGACGATGCGGACTGCCGGAACTGGAAGCTGGCAACCACGCTGACCGCCAAGAAGATCCACAAGGACGGTTTCGGCGTTTATATCGCGCCGGATTACGAAGAACTGATCGATCATCCGGTCGAACTGGGCCGGTTCGAGCGCCTGGACTTCAACGTGGACGGCATCCCGCATGCGCTGGTGCTGTCGGGCCGTTATGAACTTGACCGCGAACGTGTGACACGCGATCTCGCCAAAATCTGCCATGTCGAACGCGAACTGTTCGGCCAGCAGCCGAAGCTGGATCAGTACCTGTTCCTGAGCAATGTCACCGGCAGCGGCTACGGCGGGCTGGAGCACCGCAGTTCCACCGCGCTGATATGCTCGCGCAATCACTTGCCGCAGGAAGGCGCGGACAAGATCGGCAAGGATTATCGCGGTTTTCTCGGGCTGTGCAGCCACGAGTATTTTCACCTGTGGAACGTCAAGCGCATCACCGCGCTGCGGTTCCTTGAATCCGATCTTTCCGCCGAGGCTTATACGCAGGATCTCTGGCATTACGAAGGCGTCACCAGCTACTACGACGACCTGCTCCTGCTGCGTGCCGGCCTTCTCGACAGCGCAAGCTATCTCGACATCGTGGCGGAAAACGCCACGCGCCTCAGCCGCACGCCCGGGCGCAAGCTGCACACCTTGGCAGACGCGAGTTTCGAGGCCTGGATCAAGTTCTATCAGCCGGACGAGAACACGCCCAACGCCACGGTCAGTTATTACGTGAAAGGCGGCTTGGCGGCGATGTGCCTGGACCTGACGCTGAGGCTCAAGTCCGGCAAGACGCTGGACGACGTCATGCGCGCACTATGGCGACGCCACGGCGCAAAAAATATCGGCGTGCCGGAAGGCGGGCTGGAGGCGATCGCCCAGGAAATCTCCGGTCTGAACTTGAGACCGCTGTTTGACCGCATGCTGCGCTCGACGCAGGAACTGCCGCTGGTGAAGCTGCTGGCGGAATTCGGGGTAGAGGCGAAGCAGCGGACAGCATTGAGCGATTCCGATAGTGGCGGCCGGGTCTCCGGCGAACCTGCGCGTAGCGCGCTTGGCCTGAAACTCAAGGCGGGCGAACTTCGCGTGGCGCAAGTGCAGAGCGGCAGTCCGGCGATGCAGGCGGATGTCTGTGTCAACGACGTGCTGGTGGCGCTGGATGGATTGCGCGTCACGCCAGCCAACTGGGCCGCGCAGCAGGCGAAGCTGCTGCCGGGAAAACGCTACGAACTGCACCTGTTCCACGGCGATGAACTCAGGACGAAAATCATCACGCCGGCCAAACCGCCGTACGATACCTGGACGCTGACGCTGGCGGACGTAAGCGGCGACAAGCTCCAGCGGCGCAAAGCCTGGCTGGGTGCATAAAAACATGCTGCGGAATATTCGATGATCGAAATCTTCTACAAGGTTCTGGCGGCGTATCTCATCGGCAATCTGATGGGCGGCCAGCTGATCGGCAAGCTGCGCGGCGGCGTGGATCTGCGCCAGGTCGGCAGCGGCAATGTGGGCGCGACCAACGCGCTGCGCACCCAGGGCAAGGGCTTTGCGGCAGCCGTGCTGCTGATCGACATTTTCAAAGGCGTGGGCGCCGTGACCTTCCTGCCCGCCGTACAGTGGAGCTGGGCGGGCGCGACCGACCTGCCGCATGCGGCGCAGGCTTATCTGTGCGGCATCGCGGTGGCGGTCGGTCACTGCTACCCGGTTTTTTACCGCTTCAAGGGCGGCAAGGGCGTGGCGACCCTGGCGGGCGTGTTCGGCACGCTGCTGACGCCCGCGCTGATCTGGATACTCCCAGTGTTCGTGCTGGTGATCTTGCTGACGGGCTATGTGAGCCTGGCGACGCTGGCCGCTTCCTTCACGGCATTTCTTTACGTGGCCTGCTTGAGCGGCAGCGGCATTTTCTCTGACGCCAGCGCTTTCACACTGGCCATGTGCGCACTGGTGGCATGGAAGCATCGCGAAAACATCGGGCGCCTGCTGCACGGTACTGAAAGCCGCTTTGAGAAGGCACGGGTTGTGGGCCGATGGCTGTCGCGCTGAACGAATCCGATTTCCTGCAACTGGTGGATGCCATCGCCGATGGGCAGTGGCATTCCGGTGAGGACCTCGCGGTGAACGCCGGCATCACCCGCGCCGCGCTGGCCAAGCGCATGGAGAAGCTGCGCGACTGGCAACTGGATGTCCAAGCCCGCCACGGGTTGGGCTATCGTCTGGCCGTGCCTTTGCAGCGCCTCGACGCCGCACAAATCCAGATCGCCGTTCCCGGTCTGCGCGTCAGTGTGGCGACAGTGACCGACTCGACCAATGCGCAACTGCTCGCCGCCGACGCGAGCCACGATCCGCAAGTCCTGCTCGCGGAATTCCAGACCGCAGGTCGCGGCCGTCGCGGCCGCAACTGGGTCTCGCCGTTCGGCGCCAATCTCTACTTGTCACTGGCGTGGTCGTTTCCACAGTGGCCGCGTCAGCTCACCGCCCTACCGCTTGCCGTCGGCGTCGCCTGTGCCCGCGCCTTGCGCGCGGCAGGCCTGGCCGATGTGCGGCTCAAATGGCCCAACGACCTGTATGTGGATGGCCGCAAGCTCGGCGGCATCCTCATCGAGCATCGTGCCGAGGCGGGCGGCCCCTGCCGCGTGGTCATCGGCATCGGCATCAATGTCGCGATGAGCGGCACGCAAGCGCAGGACGTGACGCAGTCGTGGATCAGCCTCGACAGTGCGCTCGCCACTCGCGGCCATGTTCCCGCCTCGCGCAACACGCTGGCGGCGGGCTTGCTCAGACAACTCGAACAGACGGTCAGCGCATTCGAGCGTTTCGGTTTCGAGTCCTGCGCGGCGGACTGGGCGGCACTGGATCTCACCCGCGACCAGGCTGTCGTCGTGCTCGGCCAAGGCCGCGACATGAACGGCATCGCGCGCGGCGTGGATGAGCAAGGCGCCTTGATCGTGGAAGTGCTGGGACAGTTCCAGACCGTGCACTCCGGCGAAGTAAGCCTGAGGCTCGCATGATGCTGCTGCTCGACATCGGCAACAGTCGCGTGAAATGGGCAGTAGCGCAGGGACGCACGCTTGCACCTACCGTGGCCGTGAAGCACACCGGCGATCCAGCCACCGTGATCGGTGCCTTGCCGGTCGATGACGTGGGGACAGTATGGATTGCGCAGGTCATGGGCAAGGACCACGAGCGGAAAATAGCCGCCGCGGTGCAGGAACGCTTCGGCGTGTTTCCGCACTTTGCCCGCAGCGCCGCGCAAGTGGATGGACTTGAAATCGCCTATGCGGATCCTTCGCGCCTCGGCATCGATCGCTGGCTGATGCTGCTGGCTGCCTGGCAGCAGGTACGCGGCGCGTGCTGCGTCGTCAGCGCCGGCACCGCCCTGACCCTCGACGCGGTGGACGCCAACGGCCAGCACCTGGGTGGCTTCATCGCGCCCGGCCTGACCGCCATGCTCCAGGCCACGCTCGGTACCACGCGCTTCGCCACCGGGGATTTGGCTGCGGAATACACCGACGGACTCGGCGACAGCACCGAAAGCTGCGTACGCCAGGGGGCAATAATCGCTTGTCTGGGTGCCATCGAGCACGGCGTTCAGGCGGCGGGCACACAGGGGCCGCGTTACATTTGCGGCGGCGATGCCGCCGTCCTGTTGCCGCGCCTGCGCGGAAACTGGACGCATCGCAGCGACCTGGTGTTGCAGGGACTTCTGGCGCTGGCTCTCCAGTCTGCATAAACTGCGCACCCGAAAAGCTTATGCCGGGTTAGCTCAGCTGGTAGAGCACCTGATTTGTAATCAGGGGGTCGTAGGTTCGAATCCTATACCCGGCACCATCGGGTCGTTGCGGTGCCCTAGCTCAAAACTTGCGTCACTTTGAAAGTCTCGGTGCAATTACGGATTCGTCGGGAGATTACGGCTTAGCTGGGCGATCAGGCGCTGCTTGGTGGGGATGACCCACTGCGCTTTGAGTTGCGGCGAGAGCAGGCCGGCGGCTTCGAGTTCATCGCACAGGTGCATCTGGTGCGCGAGATCGAACAAGTCCAGTTGATAGGTGAACAGGCCATCGTCGCCCACCGTGATGAATGACACGCCTGGCGTCTGGTAGTGGCTGCCATCGCGCCGCAGCCCCGGGCCGCGGTTCCACCAGTGCGTGATGATCTGATTACCCTGCGTGGTGTAGCGCTCGATCGGGAAACTCCAGCCTTCCCAGCCGACCAGCATTTCGCGGCCGTAGTGCGTGGCCTTGATCTGTGCGCGGCTGTGCGCATGCACCAGCATGGTTCCCGCATATTCACAGACGTATTCACAGTGTTCGGCATAAAACTCGTCGGCAATCCAGCCCCATTCATTGCGTCGCGCGGCTTCGACAAACGCGGCCTGCATGGCAGCCGCGCGAGCTTCGATCTGTTTGCGATTTAGGGTCATTCTTTTTTCTCCTTGCTTGCGCTCATCCTGAGTAGTCGCTGAACGGCAGGCATCATCCGTTTGTGCGAGACCGCTGAACAAGCTGCTTGCTCGCCTGCGAGTTCAGCCAATCCGATGGGGCCATGCGATAATGCGCCCGGTAGATATTCCGGTGTACAACAACGCCAGTCTGCGCAAGTTAGTCTTGGCCCGTTGCCGGTATTTTTGACGGCATTTGCGATCTAGAATTTTTGTGAAATGCCTGTTACTGCTGCGTCTCAGCGTGCGATTACACGCCTATTCCGTTACCACTCCCGTCACCCATTTCCATGCTTCTAACCCTGCGTGAAGTCAGCCTGCACATAGGCACCACCGTGCTGCTCGACAAGGCCGCATTCACCATCGACAGGGGCGAGCGCGTCTGCCTGATCGGGCGCAACGGCATGGGCAAGTCAACTTTGCTCAAACTGATTGCGGGCGAGCAGAAGCCGGACGACGGCGAGATCATCCGCGCGCAGAACCTCAAGGTGGCGACGCTGGTGCAGGACGTGCCGGCCACGATCACCGGCTCGGTCTACGATGTCGTCGCGCTGGGCCTGGGCGCGACCGGCAAACTGGTTGCGGAGTATCACCACCTGCTGGAGCAGCCCGATCCCGACATGAAGAAGATGGGCCGCCTGCACGAACAGATGGAGGCCCACGACGGGTGGAATCTTGAAAGCCGCGTGCAGGAGACGGTGACGCGCTTGAATCTGCCCGGCGATGCCCTGTTCACCAGCCTGTCCGGCGGGCTCAAGCGCCGTGTGCTGCTGGCGCAGGCACTGGTGTCGCAGCCGGATTTGCTGCTGCTCGACGAGCCGACCAACCATCTCGACATCGCCAGCATCGCCTGGCTGGAGGAGTTTCTCAAAAGCTGGAGCGGCGCGATTCTGTTCGTGACGCACGACCGCGCCTTCCTGCGCAATCTCGCCACGCGTATCCTCGAACTCGACCGTGGCTGGCTGACCAGCTGGCCCGGCGACTACGAGAATTTTCTGCGCCGCCGCGAGGAGCGCATGCACGCTGAATCGCAGGAGCGCGCGCTGTTCGACAAGAAGCTGGCGCAGGAAGAGAAGTGGATACGCAAGGGCATCGAGGCGCGGCGCACGCGCGACATGGGCCGCGTCAAGCGCCTGATGGAGTTGCGTCAGGCCTACAGCGAGCGGCGCAACCAGCCAGGACAGGCGCGCATGCTGGTGCAGGAGGCCGAGCGCAGTGGCAAGCTGGTCGCCGAGGCCGAGAACGCCGGCTACACCTATCCGGGCGCGGGCAGATCAACCATCCGCGGGCTCACCGCAACCGTGCTGCGCGGCGACAAGCTCGGCATCATCGGTCCCAACGGCGCGGGCAAGACCACGCTGATCAACCTGCTGCTGGGCCGGCTTGCGCCAACTTCCGGCACGCTCAAGCTCGGCAGCAAGCTGGAGGTGGCCTACTTCGACCAGATGCGCGGCGCGCTCAAGGAAGAACTGCCGGTGATCGTCAACGTCGCCGAGGGCAAGGACTACGTGCAGATCGGCAACGACCGCAAGCACGTGATCGGCTACCTGCAGGAATTCCTGTTCACGCCCGATCGTGCGCGCAGCCCGGTGAAATCACTCTCCGGCGGCGAACGCAACCGCCTCATGTTGGCCAAGCTGTTCGCCAAGCCTTCCAACCTGATGGTGCTGGACGAACCGACCAACGATCTCGACGTGGAGACGCTGGAACTTCTGGAAGAACTGCTGCTGGATTATTCCGGCACAGTGCTGCTGGTGTCGCACGATCGCGCTTTTCTCAATAACGTCGTTGGCCGCTGCCTGGTGTTCGAGGGCGAAGGCCGCATCAACGAATACATCGGCGGCTACGACGACTGGCTGCGCCAGCGGCCCGCGACGGCGGCAGCCGCTTCAGCACAGAAGCGATCGCCGGTGCTGCCAGCCGCACCGGCACCGTTGCCGATGTCAGCGAGCAAGTTGAACGCGAAAGACAAACGCGAACTCGACACGCTGCCGGCGAAGCTCGAAAAGCTCGAAGCCGAGCAAGCGAGGCTCACCGCGCAGTTTGCCGCGCCGGACTTCTATGCGGGCGACAAGCTCAAGATTGCCGATGTACAGAAGCGGCTGGGTGTGGTGGAGCAGGAATTGGCCGTGGTCTACGTGCGCTGGGAAGAACTGGAAGCCTTGCGCAACGCTTAATAAGCTACTGCGCTTGGCATCTTGCGTGAGGGCGGTGCTCGGAATCCTCATTTACTCTTTATGTAAACTCCGGTTCCTGCGCTCCGTCCTCACGCAAGCTGCCTGCGCTCGTGACGCTTATTTAGAGATTTCCTGCAAAAAAATGCCCGCACGAGGCGGGCACAGAAAATCGTGATTTGCGGATCAGGCCAGCGCGTCCACGTAAGGTTTCATCACGCGTTCGACGCGGCACAGTTTGGCGAAGTGCCAGAGTTTCTTCATGTTGACGCGGCGTTCGCCCATGGCAGCGCGCAGCGCGTCCACGGCGATATGCGGGCCGATCTTGTTGCGGAACTTGAACAGGTCGGCGAGGGTTTTTTCCACGCAGTAGATTTTTACCTTGACGTTTTCGATGGTGTGGGTTTCGACGCCGTCGGTGAAGGCGGGGCCGCCGAGACGGGCGACGCGCACTTCGGGATAATCGACGCGCGGGCGCGCGGCGCGGCGCTCGATGGCGACGAAGACTTCACTGACCGATTGCTGGCCGATGCCATGAAATGCGAGGGCGGATTGCAGACACACGACGCCGTTGGGCACCGCACGCCCTATGATTGCGAGCGACAGGCTGGCGGAAAGTGTGGAGTCGGCGAGGACGTAACTGCCGCGTCCAACTTTCTTGATCGTGCCCTTGTCGCAGAGCCGGCGCAGATATTCGGCCTGAATTCCTTGCGGCACCAGATCCTTGGGACGCAGCACGCCCAACTTCTGCGCCAGTTCGATGATGCGCTCGGATTTGCTTTGTTCGTCCATGTGTGACCAAGCCTAGATAGAAGCCTAGATGTGTGTATATTTAAGAACAAATCTGTGCCATTTGCAAGTATTCAATACTTTATGTTTTACATCATGAAGTTAGCACAAGTTATTGCCTTGTAAGAATTTACTGGCGATAGTCATCCGTAACCGCGCGCACATATTTAAAACCCATGCTTCTCGACATCACCATTTTTCTCGCCGCCGCCGTGTTTTTCGTTCCGGTATTCCGCCGGCTGGGTCTCGGCGCGGTGCTCGGCTACCTCGCCGCCGGCATCGCCATCGGCCCCTGGGGCTTCGGCTTCATCCGCGATGTCGGCAGCATCCTGGATTTTTCCGAGTTCGGTGTCGTGCTGCTGCTGTTCATCATCGGGCTGGAGTTGCAGCCATCGCGCCTGTGGACGCTGCGGCGCACGGTGTTCGGACTCGGCGGCGCGCAGGTCGCGGTGACGACGCTGGTGTTGGCGGGCGCGGTGTTCGCTTACGGACTGGCGCCGCCGGCGGCGCTGGTGATCGGCTTTGGCCTGGCGATGTCGTCCACTGCTTTCGTGCTGCAGATGCTGGCGGAGCGCAAGGAGATCACCGCGCGTCATGGCCGCGCGGCATTCGGCGTGCTGCTGTTCCAGGACCTGAGCGTGATTCCGTTCATGGCGCTGATTCCGCTGCTGGCGGTGCAGGCGGCGCGCGCCAGCGGCGCCAGCCCGTGGGCGAAGGCGGTCGAGACGCTCGGTATGTTCGCGCTGGTGGTGTTCGGCGGTCGTTATGCGATGCGTCCGCTGTTCCGCGCGCTGGCGAGCGCGCAGGTGCCGGAGATTTTCACGGCGGCGACGCTGCTGGTGGTCATTGCCACGGCGCTGGCGATGCAGGCGGTGGGCTTGTCGATGTCGCTCGGCGCTTTCATGGCCGGCGTGTTGCTGGCGGATTCCGAATACCGCCACGAATTGCAGGCTGACATCGAGCCGTTCAAGGGCATGCTGCTCGGACTGTTCTTCATCGCCGTCGGCATGTCCGCCAACATCGGTCTGGTCGTGCAGCACCCGCTGCAACTGCTGCTGCTGGTGGCCGCGCTGCTGTTCATTAAAGGAGCGGTGCTGTATCTACTCGGACGGGTTTCGCGGCTGCCGCACAGTGCGGCGCTGGCGTTTGCCTGTGCCCTGCCGCAGGGCGGCGAATTCGCCTTCGTGCTGTTCGGCGTGGCGGCGGGCGCGGGCGTCATCAGCGGCATGCAGCAGGATCTGCTGGTGGTGGTGATCACCTTGTCGATGATGGTCACGCCGCTGGTCTACGCGGTGCAGGCGCGCTACCGCCGCGAGGAAGCGCCGCCGCCCTACGACACCATCGACGCGCCGGAAGGCAAGGTCATCGTCGCCGGCTTCGGCCCCTTCGGCCAGATCATCGGCCGCATGCTGCGCGTGAAGAAAATCAGCTACACGGTGCTCGAAAAGGATTCCAGTCAGGTGGATTTTGTGCGCCGCTTCGGCACGCGTGTGTATTACGGCGACGCCAGCCGCATCGAGCTGCTGCGCGCCGCGCACGCCGACAAGGCGGAATTTTTCGTGCTCACCATCCCCGATCTGGAAACCAGCCTGCAGATCGCCGAGAGCGTGCGCCGGCATTTTCCTAATCTGCGCATCTTCGCGGTGGCGCGCACGCGCAATCACGCACTCAGGCTGATGGATCTCGGTGTTACCGACGTCATCCGCCGCAGCTATTTCTCCAGTCTTGAAATGTCCCGCGAGTTGCTGCTGGCGATGGGGCAGTCGGAGGCGGCGGCGCAACTCGCGCTGGACCGTTTCCGCGAGAACGACGAGCGTACGCTCCAAAGGCAGTTCGCGGTGGCGCAAGACGAACAGGCCCTGATCCAGACTGCGCAGGATGCCGCACGCGAGCTGGAGCAGTTATTCGAGGAGGATCACGCTGCGCCGGCGGTGGAATCGCCACCCGCTCTGCCGGTTCTGGAGAAATAATATTGATTATATATTGATTAATTTTATATATAATCAATATATAGTCACATAACGAATCATGACAATAACCGGAGCGGGTGACTGAAAAACCCGCAACGCGGTTATCACAGCGCTGCAAAGAGTTCACAATGACGGCGCCGTTTCCAAACTACCGCCGCAGCTCCGCCGCATGCCGATGACGGATATCACGCCGCACATACTGGTGTCGCTGATGGCTTTGGGCATGGGACTCGCGTTCCTGTCGGCGGACCGGCGTTCGCGCACCTCGCGCGCGCTGGCGGCGGCGCTCGGCTTCGTCGGTATTTCCATCTATCTCAACATCAGCTTCATGACCGATCCGCTGCACCCGCCGCCCTGGTCCGGCTGGCTGGCGCTGCCGGAGGCGCTGGCCATCGTCACCATGCTGGAGTGGCTGCTGCGCGTGCGCCGCACGGTGCCCGCTGCTCCCGGGATGGATGTGACCTTCGGCGACCGTGTACTGCGCGTCGGCCAGTTCGCCGGCGTGCTCTATTTTATTTTCGCGCTGATCTGGCCGCAGTTGCGCGCTGAACAGTTCCTGCGCGTGGCGGATACACCCGGCGCTTTCCGGCGCTGGGGATTCTGGCTGTTCGCCACGCCGGTGCTGGCGGCCACGTTCAGCGGACTGGTCGCGATCCTGTTTCTGCTCAACCGCCGGCCCGACCGTGCGGAAACCATCCGCGTGCTGGCGATGGCGGCGTCGATTCCCTTCCTGATCGCGGGTTTCATCCTGCCGCTGCACGCGTCCTCGATCACCGTCGTCGTCGGCGAGATCATCTTTCTGGTCGGCGGCGTGCACTACCACGTGTTGCAGGGCCAGCGCGGACAGTTCATGTCGCGCTTCCTGTCGCCGCAGGTGGCGCGGCTGGTCAGCGAGCGCGGACTCGACAGCGCGATGCAGGAAAACCATCTGGAGATCACCGTGGTCTGCTGCGACCTGCGCGGCTTCACCGCCTACGCGCAGGCGCACACTTCGGCGCAGGTGCTGCAAGTGCTGCGCGAGTACTACGACACGGTCGGTACCATCGTCGCGGACTTCGGCGCCACCATCAAGGATTTCGCCGGCGACGGCATACTCATCCTCGTCGGCGCGCCGCTGCCGGTGGAGAACCAGGCCCAATGCGGACTGGAAATGGCGCGGCAAATCCGCGCTGCTGTCGGCAGCCTCACGCAGCGCTGGAGCGCGCCCGCGCACCGGCTGGGCATCGGCCTGGGCGTCGCCAGCGGCATGGTCACGGTCGGCGTGATCGGCTCCGCCTCGCGGCTGGAATACACCGCGGTCGGTTCGGCGGTGAATCTCGCTTCGCGCCTGTGCGAGCAGGCCGCGCACGGCGAAATCCTGGTGGACCGGCGCACCGCCGAAATGGCCGGAGAACAGGCGTTCGATGCGCGTAACCCATTGTCGCTGAAAGGGTTTGAGGATGCCATCACGCATTACGCAGTGCCCACCTAGCGCTTGCTTGGCCTGCTGATGCGTATCCGCCTGGGCCGTTTGGCCGCTGCCATCGGCAGGTAATCTTCTCTACGCCGCTGTCGGTATCTTCCTACATACTCTGCGCCTCTGCGTGCTTACCCTACTGATCCTTAATAGGATTTTCTGCGGGTGCGGGTATGCACGAAGTGATTGCCGTCGCCAATGATTTCATCGCTCGCGGCCAGCGCGAAGGTCTGCGCGACCTCAGCGCGCACAAGCTGCATGCGCTGGTCTACTTGGTGTGCTGCTACTGGATGGCGCGCGACGACGCGCCGCGCGTCACCGTGATGGCCTGCCGCGACGGTGTGTTCCTGCCGGAACTGCGCGAGCATGGCTGCTGGGGCACGCGCCGCGTGGCTGATCCAATCACCTTGTTCGCGCCGGCCTCGCCCGAAGACGGCATGATCAAGCAACATATCCCGCGCATGTCCGCGCAGCAGCCGGCAAGCCGCCTGCTGGACTGGGTCTGGAACACCTATGCCAAGCGCAGCGCCTACGACCTGGGCCAGCTGACGCGCGATCACGGCACGCCCTGGGACCAGGTCTGGAACCACCCGGCGCGGCGCGGCGACGAAGCGCGCGAAATTCCGCAGTCCGTGCTCGAACAGTGGTTCTTCGACACGGTTCAGCGTCGCGTGGCACCACGCCCCGCGCATGTTGCGCCGCAGCTTATCCCGCAAGCCGCGAACTCAGTCGGGCAGGCGCTCCACGCCAACGCCTAGCACGCCGTCCGCGCCCACCCAGGCGCGGTACATGACGTGCGAGTTGAAGGGCATGGCGATCTGTCCTTCGCGGTCGATCGCGATGCAACCGCCGCGGCCGCCCAGCCGCTTCACCTCCTCCAGTCCGTCCTCGCAGGCGCGAGCCACGTCCCAGCCGCTGTAAAGCATACGCGCATGCACGTTGTGCGCGAAGCAGGCACGGATAAAGCACTCGCAGGTGCCGGTGCAGGAAATCGCCGCGCTGCGGTCGTCGGCATAAGTGCCCGCGCCAATGACGGGCGTGTCGCCGATGCGTCCGGGATGCTTGTTGGTGAGTCCTCCGGTGGAGGTGGCGGCGGCGAGATGGCCCTGCGCATCGCACGCGACCGCGCCGACGGTGCCGAAGGCCGCATCGTGGTCAAGCACGATCACGCCTTTGGCGTGCGCCTCCTTGAGCTGGCGGAAACGCGCCTCGGTGATGAAGTGATCGGGCGTGACTTCTTCCAGCCCCAGTTCGCGGTTGATCTGCTCCGCGCCCGCGCCCATGAACATCACGTGCGGACTTTTCTCCATCAGCGCGCGCGCCAGCCGCACCGGGCTTTTCGCGCGTATCACGCCGGCCACGGCGCCGCAGCGGCGGTCCGCGCCGTCCATGATCGCTGCGTCGAGTTCCGGCAGGCCGTCGCGGTTCAGCACCGCGCCGACGCCGGCGTTGAACAGCGGGCATTCCTCCAGCAGCAGCACCATCTGTTCCACCGCGTCCAGCGCGGAAGCGCCGCCCCGCAGCAGACGCAGACCTTCGCCCACGATGCGGCGCAGTTCGGCGCGATGTTCACGGTCATCGTGCGCGCCGGGCGCGGGATCGCCCGCGCCGCCGTGGATGGCCAGCCGGATCATGATGGCTCCAGAAGGGGATGAGGCCCGTATTTAAGCACTGCGGAGACTGCCCCGCTCTCTCATTTTCAGGGCAGGTTGAAGTTATAAAATATTGTCTATATTAAAATATAGTCAACATAAATAAACTTTTATTTCCCAAATATTCTGAGAGCGGGTGCCGACACGGTGCTTGCCCGAAGGGCAATGGGGTGCTGGAGGCACCCGAAGCCCGCGACCCGCGCGA
>JBOICL010000172.1:0-7071 GCA_050740055.1 Stenotrophobium sp. | reverse complement strand
GGTGCGAACAGGCTCAGCAGGCCGTGTTCGGCGAGGTTGGCGGCGATTTCGCTGGCCCATCCGCCCGCGCGCGGGGATTCCTGCACGATCACGCAGCGGCCGGTCTTGGCGACGGACGCGAGAATGGTGGCCATGTCCAGCGGCTTGAGCGTGGCCACGTCCACCACTTCTGCGGAGGTGCCCTGTTCGGCGAGTTTCGCGGCGGCGATGCGTGTGTCGTGCATCATCGCGCCCCAGCTCACCAGGGTGATGTCGCTGCCCTCGCGGTCGATGAAGCAGGTATCCAGCGGCAGCGCCTCGCCGTTGTCCTCGACCGGCTGCTTGAACAGGCGGTAGCAGCGCGTCGGTTCCAGGAAGATCACCGGATCGGGATCGCGGATCGCGGCGAGCAGCAGGCCGTAGGCGCGCGCCGGCGAGGACGGGCAGACCACGCGGATGCCGGGCATCTGCGCGAAAGTGGTTTCCAACGATTCGGAATGATGCTCCGGCGCGTGGATGCCGCCGCCATTGGGCGCGCGGATCACCAGCGGACAGGACAGGCGTCCGCGCGTGCGGTTGCGGTAGCGCGAGGCGTGGTTGACGATCTGGTCCACGCAGGGATAGAGGAAGCCGCTGAACTGGATTTCCGCGACCGGCTTGATGCCCTGTGTGGACAGGCCGATGGACATGGCCGCGACCAGTGTTTCCGCCAGTGGCGTGTCGATCACGCGCTGTTCGCCGAACTGGTCGAGCAGGCCGACGGTGGCGCGAAACACGCCGCCGTTGCGGCCGATGTCCTCGCCGAGCACGACCACGTCGGGATCGCGCGCCATCTCGGAATGCAGCGCGAGGTTGATCGCTTCAATCAGTGCAAGATTGGCCATCAGTGTTGTCCCGCTTTCGAGCCCGCCGACTTCACTTCCTCGCGCTGCCATTCGTATTGCCTGGGCAGCTTGGCGTAGAGCGAGTCGAAAATCGCCGTCGGCGTATCGGGTGCAATGGACAGGAATTCCTTTGCCGCCGCTTCGGCCATCGCCGTGCCTTCGGCGTTGAGCTGTTCCTCGTCGGCCATGCTCCAGATTTTCTGTGCTTCGAGATAAGCCTTGAAGCGCTTGATCGGGCAGCGCTCCCAGGCCGCTTTCACTTCGTCTTCCGAGCGGTAGCGCCGCGCGTCGTCGGCGGTGGTGTGGTCGTGCAGGCGGTAGGTGATGGCCTCGACCAGCGCCGGTCCGCCACCGCTGCGCGCGCGTTCGATGGCACGCTCCAGCACATGGCGCGTGGCAATCACGTCGTTGCCGTCCACCTGTTCGCCCGGCATGCCGCCGGCGAAGGCTTTCTGCGCGATGGTCGCCGCGCCGGTCTGGCGCGCGTAGGGCAGGGAGATCGCCCACTGGTTGTTGGAGACGAGAAAGACGATCGGCAGGTTCCAGACTTTTGCCGAACTGAGCGCCTCGTAGAAATCGCCCTTGCTGGTGGCGCCGTCGCCGCAGGAGGCGAGTACTACGCGCGGCTGCTTGCGCAAGCGGAATGCGTAGGCGACGCCGATGGAATGCGGCACGTGCGTGCTGATCGGCACGGACAACGGGAAGTCGTGATGCGCGGGCGTGCCTTGGGAATAGCACATACCGCGTTCGTCGCCGCCCCAGTAAAGCAGGATGTCTTGCATCGGCACGCCACGCAGGAACTGCGCCGCGTATTCGCGATAGGCGGGCATGAACACGTCTTCGGGCTTGAGAGCGAGGCCGATGGCGGTGCCGATCGCTTCCTGGCCGAGACAGGCGGCGTAGGTGCCGAGCTGGCCGGTGCGCTGCAGCGCCACCGCTTTCTTGTCGAACAGGCGCGTGGTTACCATCGCGCGGTACATCTTTTTGAGTTGCGCGGCGTCCTGGGCGAAGGCCGGCATCTGCGCCAGCGCCTTGCCATCCTGATCCAGAAATCGCGTCAGGAAAATCTCGAAGCTGGCGACGCGCGTTGCCGCGGGGTTCTCGTTCTTCACGCTCGCACCTTGATCTTGGAATGGGAGCGCAGCGCAGACGCGCGGCTCCTTTATGAATCGAGTGTACTGAGCCGCAACGAGTGCAGATAGCCGGATTTTTCCTCATGCGGCGTCACCCGCTCTTGCGGTTAGGCGCTGCGCAACAGTGCAAATATATTAAATAATATAGTAATATATCAATAAAATATAACTATATGCGAACGCCTGAACGACAGAGCGGATGACTTAAAAATCCGCATACGCGGCGAACCAAATGCCTCGCTATGGTCTAATGCGCGCCATGCGACTTCCCTACGAAATCTTCACCGGCCTGCGTTACACGCGCGCCAAGCGCCGCAACCGCTTCATCTCGTTCATCTCCGCATCGTCCATGCTCGGCATCGCCATCGGCGTGACCGCGCTGATCACGGTGTTGTCGGTGATGAACGGCTTCGACCGCGAACTGCGCAGCCGCATTCTCGGCATGGCCTCACACGCCACCATTTCCGCGGTCAGCGGCGGACTAAGCGACTGGAAGTTTGTTTCGGATGTAGCCAAAACCCATCCCGAAATCGAGGCGACCGCGCCCTATATCGAAGGTGAGGGCATGCTCAAGTCCGGCGGCGAACTCTCCGGAACGCTGCTGCGCGGCATCATGCCGTCCGAGGAAGCCAAGGTGGACGACATCGCGGAGAAAATGAAGATTGGTCATCTCAGCGATCTCACGCCCGGCAGCTACAACATCGTGCTCGGCAAGGAACTGGCGCAGGCGCTGGGCGTGAGCTTTGGCGACGACGTGGACCTGATGATCCCGCAGGCCACGGTCACGCCGGCCGGCGTGCTGCCGCGCTTCCGCCGCTTCCACGTCAGCGGCATTTTCCAGGTCGGCATGTACGAGTTCGACCGCAGCCTGGTGCTGATCAACCTCACCGACGCCGCGACGCTGCTGCGCATGCCGGGCGAGGTGACGGGCGTGCGCCTCAAGCTTTATGACCTGTTCAAGGCGCCGCAGGTGGCGCGCGCTCTGGCGCAGGAACTGCCGGGCAGCTATTACGTCTCCGACTGGACCCGCAGCCACGCCAATTTCTTCCGCGCAGTGAAGACTGAGAAGATGGTCATGTTCATCATCCTCTCGCTGATTGTCGGCGTCGCCGCGTTCAACATCGTCTCGACGCTGGTGATGGTGGTGCAGGACAAGCAGGCCGACATCGCCATCCTGCGCACGCTCGGTGCGACGCCGCGCTCGATCATGGCGGTCTTCATGGTGCAGGGCTCCATCATCGGCGTGGTCGGCACTTTTCTGGGCGTGGTCGGCGGCGTGCTGCTCGCGCTCAATGTCGAGAAGCTCGTGCCCATCCTCGAAGCGCTGACCGGCCACCAGTTCCTGTCGCCGGACGTGTACTACATCAGCGATCTGCCCTCGCAACTGGTGCTGGGCGACGTCATCAAGATCAGCCTGCTGTCGCTGGCGCTAGGTTTGTTCTCGACGCTCTATCCCGCCTTCCGCGCCTCGCGCGTGCAGCCGGCGGAGGCGCTGAGATATGAGTGAAGCCGCAAGCTACGAGCCGGCGCAGAAGGAAGGCATGAGCGACATCATTCTTAAAGCCGTCGGTGTCGCCAAGACCTTCGACGATGGCCGTCTCAATCTCAACGTGCTCGCCAGCGTCGATCTGGAAGTGCAGCGCGGCGAGTGCATCGCCATCGTCGGCGCCTCCGGTTACGGCAAGTCCACGCTGCTGCACCTACTCGGTGGTCTGGAAGCGCCGACCGCAGGCGAAGTCTGGGTCACGGGCGGTCGCATGTCGGCGCTGTCGGATGCGCAGCGCGGTGAACTGCGCAACCGCGCGCTCGGTTTCGTTTACCAGTTCCATCACCTGCTGCCGGAATTCAGCGCGCTGGAAAATGTCGCCATGCCCCTGCGCATCCGCCGCATGCCACAGGCCGAAGCCTATCGCGAGGCGGCCGCGCTGCTGGAGCGCGTCGGGCTGGGTCAGCGGCTGGAGCACAAGCCGGGCGAACTCTCCGGCGGCGAACGCCAGCGCGCTGCGGTGGCGCGTGCGCTGGTGACCAAACCGGCTTGTGTGCTCGCGGACGAACCCACCGGTAACCTCGATTCCAAGACCGCGGAAAATGTGTTCGAACTGATGCTGGAACTCAACCGTGAACTCGGCACCAGCCTGGTCGTGGTCACGCACGATCTGCGCCTCGCTGCGCGCATGGATCGTGTGCTGACGCTGGACGCGGGGCAACTGAAGCTCACAGCTGCGCAGTAGAGTCTTCGCCCGGCTTGCGCGGGTGCAACTTTTTCGTTTAGGGCTGCGTGCATGAGCCTCTGGCACATCCTCTGTTTCACGCTGGGCGTCATGGCGGTGATTGCGTTGCCGCAGTTGCCGCCCGCGATCTGGCTCGCCGCGCTCTGCGTGCCCGCACTGCTGCCTTGGCGTTTCCGTGCGCACTACGCGATGGCGGTGCTCGGCGTACTCGTCACCGTGCTGCGCGGGCAGGCGCTGCTCGACCAGCGCTGGCCGGCGGATCGCTATAACGAAGAAGTCTGGGTGCAGGGCCATGTCGCCACGCTGCCGCAGTTGAGCCGTAAGGAGGCCAATCCCGAAGACGAGGACGCGAAGCCCAGCAACACCTGGCGCTTCGTGTTCGAGCCATCGGCGAACGATTTGCCGCAGCGCATCCGCGTGTCCTGGTACCGTACGGATCAGGTGCTCAAAGGCGGCGAGTGCTGGCGCATGAAACTGCGCCTGCGCACGCCGCACGGTTCATCCAATCCCGGCGGCTTCGACTACGAAGGCTGGCTGTTCCGCCAGGGCATCGGCGCGACGGCCACGGTCAGGGAGGCGCAGCTTTGTTCTGACCACGGCGGCTACGCACTGCTCAAGGCGCGGCAGTCCCTGCTGGATCAGTTCCACCTGTGGCTGCCGGAGCATCCGATGCTTGGCCTGTTCACCGCACTGACGCTGGGCGACCAGTCGGCGATTTCAGGCGCGGACTGGGATGTCTTCCGCGTCACCGGCACCACGCACCTGGTCGCGATCTCCGGCTTCAATATCGCGATCATCGCCAGCTTCGCATTCTTCCTGTTTCGCTGGCTGTGGTCGTTGTGGCCGCGGCTGTGCCTGCTGCTGCCGGCGCAGAAGGCGGGCATGCTGGCGGCGGCGCTGCTCGCGTTCATCTACGCCCTGCTCGCGGGCTGGGAACCGCCGGTGCAGCGCGCCGCGCTGATGCTGCTGTTCGTCGCCGCAGCGGCCTGGAGCGGGCGCATCCACCGGCCTTCGCGCGTGCTGGCGCTGGCCTGGCTGGCGATCCTGCTGCTGGATCCGCTGGCGGTGCTGGCGCCGGGCCTGTGGCTGTCGTTCGGCGCGGTCGCGGCGATTTTCTACGTGATGATGAATCGCCTGAGTGGCGCGCGCTGGCTGGCCGGGCTGGTGTTGTTGCAGATGATGCTGAGCCTGGCGCTGGCGCCGCTGACGGTCTGGTTTTTCCAGGGACTGTCGTGGATCGCGCCCTTCGTGAACCTGCTGGCCGAACCCATCGTCAGCCTGCTCACGCCGGTGCTGCTGGTGGCGATTTTCCTGGCCTGGGCTATACCGCTGCTAGGCTTGCCGCTGATCCACACCGCCGCGCAGGTCTTGGTGTGGATACACGCCGGACTGGTGTGGCTGGCCGTGAACACGCCCTACGCATGGATACCGGCGTCCGCGCCGTCTGCCGCGCTGGCACTGGCCATGCTCGGCGCGGTGCTGCTGTTCGTGCCGCGCGGTGTGCCGCTGCGCGTGCTCGCGCTGCTGTGTTTCCTGCCGCTGTTGTTCCCGCCGGATACTGCGCCGAAGCAGGGCTTTGAACTGACCGCGCTCGACGTCGGGCAGGGCTTGTCGGTCGTCGTGCGCACTGCGCATCACACGCTGCTCTATGACACCGGCCCGGCTTCCGATGAAGGTTTCGACGCGGGCGCGTCGGTCGTAGCGCCCTATCTATTAACGCAGGGTGTGCGTCGGCTGGACATGATGGTGATTTCACACGCCGACCGCGATCACAGTGGTGGCGCCAACGCTGTGCGGCGTTTGTTGAACGTGGATAATGAACTCGGCGCCCTGACGCCGACGTCCTGCCATGACGGGCAAAGCTGGGAATGGGATGGCGTGATTTTCGAGATGCTGCACCCGGATGAACTGCCACCCGGCAGCCGGCCATATTCCACCAACAACGGCGGCTGCGTGCTGCGCATCGAGGCTGGTGGCTACGCGGCGCTGCTGCCGGCGGACATCGAAAAAGCCGCCGAACGGCGGCTGCTCGCCGACCGCCCCACCAGCCTGCAAGCGGATGTGCTGGTCGCCGCGCACCACGGCAGCCGCACCTCCTCGACGCAGGATTTCATCGACGCGGTGCAGCCGCGCATCGTGATCCACAGCGCCGCCTGGCACAGCCAGTTCCACCATCCGCATCCGTCGGTGGTGGCGCGCTACCGCGAAGCCGGCGCGCGGCAATACGTAACCGGCCTCGGCGGCATGCTGCAACTGCGGGTCACGGAGGATGGCGTATCGAAGGTGGAAGCGTGGCGATCCGGTCACCAGCACTTCTGGAATGCGCCGCTGGAAACCCTGCCCGGCGAGCAGGTCAGCGAGGTGGAAGACCGTGAATGCTTCACCCGCTATATGACTTTTGGCCCGGTATTATGTTCGTAAATATTGCTATAAGCTAAATATATTAAATATTTAAAAACATATGACTCGCATTAACTGACCATAGCGGGCGGCAAAAAATCCTAAGGTTCAGATGCGCGCGGAGCCGAGCGAAGTGAGGCTCTTCGTCAGAAGCATGAGGCAGAAAAGGGATAGCTACCCGCCGCCGGTCCTTGTACAACGAGAGTTCTTGAGGCTTTCGTGTACGAGGACAAATGGGAGCAGCTATCCCCACGGGCATTCTTGGGTTGCGCGGGCAAGTGGTCAATACGATGAGGGTTGAAAGTCCGGGTGTGATCGCGGTGCATTGCCGACGTGACGCCCGGATGCGGCCGGTGGATGCGCGGACGGGCCAGGTTGGACGTGCCAATCGCTGGCTGCGGCGGCGGGTCTGGGATGTCCCGTTGTGCGGTCACCGCGTGGCGC
>JBOICL010000171.1:0-3000 GCA_050740055.1 Stenotrophobium sp. | reverse complement strand
CTCCTACCCCGGCCAGTCGCCGCAGGTGGTGGAAGATCAGGTCACCTACCCGCTGACAACGACGATGCTGTCGGTGCCCGGCGCAAAAACCGTGCGCGGTTACTCGTCCTTCGGCGATTCCTTCGTCTACGTGATTTTCGACGACAAGACCGATCTCTACTGGGCGCGTTCACGCGTGCTGGAATATCTCAGCCAGATGCAGGGCCGCCTGCCCGCGACCGCAAAACCGGAACTGGGCCCGGACGCCACCGGCACCGGCTGGGTGTATCAGTACGCGCTGACCGACCCGACCGGAAAACTCGACATCAGCCAGCTCACTGCGCTGCAGGACTGGTTCCTCAAGTACGAACTCAAGACCGTGCCGAACGTCGCCGAGGTCGCCACCGTCGGCGGCATGGTGCCGCAGTACCAGGTGGTGCTCGACCCGGAAAAGATGCGCAGCCTGCGCATCACCCAGCAGGCGGTGGTGCAGGCGATCCGCGACGCCAACAGCGAAACCGGCGGCTCGGTGCTGGAGCAAGGCGAGGCCGAATACATGGTGACTACCAATGGCTACCTGAAAACCCTCGACGATTTTCGTCTGATTCCGATGGGTCTGGGGCCGGACGGCACGCCGATCCTGCTGCGCGATATCGCCTGGATCCAGCGCGGCCCCGAGACCCGCCGCGGCGTCGCGGAACTCGACGGCCAGGGCGAAGTGGTCGGCGGCATCATCGTGATGCGCACAGGTAAAAATGCGCTGGACACGATCACGGCGGTCAAGGCCAAGCTGGCTGAGTTGCAGAAGGGACTGCCCGCCGGCGTGCAGATCGTGCCGGTCTACGACCGCTCCGGCCTGATCGACCGCGCGGTGCATACGCTCAGGGACAAGCTGATCGAGGAGTTCATCGTCGTCGCGCTGGTGTGCCTGCTGTTCCTGTTTCACCTGCGCTCGGCGCTGGTCGCCGTTGTGACCCTGCCGCTGGGCATCCTCAGCGCCTTCATCGTCATGCACTGGCAGGGGATCAACGCCAACATCATGTCGCTGGGCGGCATCGCCATCGCCATCGGCGCGATGCTGGACGCCGCCATCGTCATGATTGAGAACGCGCACAAGCATCTGGAGGCTTGGCGGCACAGGCATCCAGGCCGTGAGCCGCATGCGATGGAACGGCTGGAGCTGATGGCGGGCGCAGCCGCCGAGGTGGGACCCGCGCTGTTCTTCAGCCTGCTGATCATCACCCTGTCGTTCGTGCCGGTCTTCACCTTGCAGGCGCAGGAAGGCAAGCTGTTCGCGCCGCTGGCCTTCACCAAGACCTATGCGATGGCGGCGGCGGCGGGCCTGTCGGTGACACTGGTGCCGGTGCTGATGACTTTTTTCATCCGAGGCCGCATCCGCGATGAGCGCGAAAACCCGCTCAGCCGCATCCTGATCTCGGTCTACCAGCCGCTGATCCACCGCGTGCTGGCTTACCCGCGCGCGACCATCGCGATTGCGCTGGCCCTGCTGGCGCTGACCGTGATCCCGGTGAAGCTCCTCGGCACCGAGTTCATGCCGCCGCTGGACGAAGGCGATCTGCTGTACATGCCCAGCGCGCTGCCGGGGCTGTCGGTGGGCAAGGCGCAGCAGTTGCTGCAGCAGACCGATCGCATCATCAAGACTTTTCCCGAAGTCGAGCATGTGTTCGGCAAGGCCGGCCGCGCGCAGACCGCCACCGACCCGGCGCCGATGGAAATGTTCGAGACCATGGTGCAACTCAAGCCGCAGTCACAGTGGCCGGCTGGCGAAACGCAGGATCAGTTGATCGAAAAGATGAATGCGGCGCTCCAGGTGCCGGGCCTGTCCAATCTCTGGGTGCAACCGATACGCAACCGCGTGGAGATGAGCAACACCGGCATCAAGAGCCCGATCGGCATCAAGATCGCCGGACCGGATCTGAAGGTGATCGAAAGCATCGGCGAGCAGGTCGAGCAGGCGGTCAAACAGGTGCCAGGCGCGGCATCGGTTTTCCTGGAGCGGGTGCAGGGCGGACGCTATGTGCAAATTGATATCGACCGGCTCGCCGCCGCGCGCTATGGCCTCAGTGTCGAGAGCGTGCAACAGACGGTGGATTTCGCCATTGGCGGCGAAAACGTGACACAGACGGTCGAGGGCCTGCAACGCTTTCCGGTCAACCTGCGCTATCCGCGCGAGCTGCGCGATTCCGTCGCCGCGCTGAACGCGCTGCCCATCGTCACGCCCGGCGGACAGACCATCACGCTGGGGACGGTGACGAAAATCCGCATCACCGATGGCCCGCCGATGATCAAGAGCGAAAACGCGCGGCTCAACGGCTGGGTCTATGTGGACATCCGCGGTAGCGACCTCGGCGCCTTCGTCGCCGCCGCGCAGAAGGCCGTCAACGAGCAAGTCAAACTGCCGCCCGGCTATTCCATAGACTGGTCCGGCCAGTTTGAATATCTGCAGCGCGCAGCCAAGCGGCTGGAGCTGGTGGTGCCGTTCACGCTGCTGATCATCCTGATTCTGCTCTACCTCGCGTTCAACGATTTCGGCGAAGCGCTGCTGATCATGACCACGCTGCCGTTCGCGCTGGTTGGCGGCTTCTGGCTACTGTACCTGCTCGGCTACAACCTCTCCGTCGCCTCCGCCGTGGGCTTCATCGCGCTGGCCGGCGTCGCCAGCGAGTTCGGCGTGGTGATGCTGATCTATGTCGATCACGCCGTGCAGCGCCATCGCGCGGCGGGAACGCTGAAGTCGCAGGCCGATCTCATCCGCGCCATCGGCGAAGGCGCGGCCTTGCGTGTGCGGCCGCTGGCGATGACCGTCGCGGTGGTGATCGCGGGCCTGCTGCCGCTGTTCTGGGGCGCGGGCGCGGGCTCCGAGATGATGCGGCGCATCGCCGCACCCATGGTGGGCGGCATGATCACCGCGCCGCTGCTGACCATGTTCGTGGTGCCCGCCGCCTATCTGCTCATGCGCCGGCGCGGACTTGACTCTGGATCAAGCTCCAGGGTTTAGGC
>JBOICL010000170.1:0-1642 GCA_050740055.1 Stenotrophobium sp. | reverse complement strand
CAAGCTCCCGCCGGGTTGCTTGCTCACGGTGTCACTGCGCGAACGTGAACCCAAAGTGTGCGCTTACTGGTCTGGTGCTCAAGCGGCGATGGCGGGTGTTTCCAGCGTTTTTGCTGGTACGGACGATCAGGCGGTGGATGAGCTTGAGACTCTACTCAAGGATGCCGTGCGCCAGCAGATGATGGCTGATGTGCCGTTGGGGGCCTTCTTGTCCGGCGGGGTCGATTCCAGCACTGTCGTGGCGCTGATGCAGGCACAGTCTTCTCGCCCAGTGAAAACTTTCACGATCGGATTCAATGAAGGCGGCTACAACGAGGCCGAGCATGCCAAAGCTGTTGCACGCCACCTGGGCACAGATCACACCGAGTTGTACGTGACGTCTGAACAGGCGAGAGCGGTTATCCCGCGCCTGTCGGCGCTGTACGACGAGCCGTTTGCCGATTCGTCGCAGATTCCGACTTTCCTGGTTTCGCTGATGACGCGGCAGCATGTGACCGTGTCGTTATCCGGGGATGCGGGCGACGAGCTTTTTTATGGGTATAACCACTACCAAATGACGACAAGGCTTTGGGATGGCATGCGTGCCGTTCCTGCGCCATTGCGCAGACTCGTTGCACACTGTGTGACCAGATTGTCGCCGCAGGTCTGGGACCGGCTGGCTGCCGCAACAGGAGGCCTTCTTCCGCGCAGCCTGCGCAATTCATTCCAGGGCGACAAGCTTCATAAGACCGCTGCGTTATTGGATTGCGAATCGGTTGATGCGCTGTATCTAAGGCTGGCTTCCTACTGGCATGAACCGGCCGCTATCGTGATTGGCGGCCAAGAAGCCGCCACATATTTGATGGGCAACGTGCCGGTTTTGACCGGACTAAGCGGTGTGCAGCGCATGATGGCGCTGGACATGCTCACCTATCTACCCGACGACATTCTGGTCAAAGTGGACAGGGCCGCGATGGGTGTGTCGCTGGAAACCCGCGTGCCGCTTCTGGACCACCGCGTGGTCGAGTTTGCCTGGCGACTGCCGCAGTCGATGAAACTCCGCGATGGCCAAACCAAGTGGGCCTTGCGGCAAGTGCTTTATCGGTATGTACCCAGAGAGCTGATTGAGCGCCCAAAGATGGGTTTTGGCA
This sequence comes from Stenotrophobium sp., assembly GCA_050740055.1. Lineage (GTDB taxonomy): Bacteria > Pseudomonadota > Gammaproteobacteria > Nevskiales > Nevskiaceae > Stenotrophobium. The sequence continues at coordinate 512 of JBOICL010000170.1, read as the reverse complement.
TTCCCCTCCACGAATGGTTGCGAGGCCCGTTGCGTGACTGGGCCGAGGCACTTCTGGATGAATCGCGTTTGCGGCAGGAAGGATATTTGAGTCCGACACCGATTCAGCAGCGCTGGAAAGAGCATTTGTCCGGGCATCGCAACTGGGCTGCCCATCTGTGGCCCGTGTTGATGTTCCAGTCGTGGCTGGAAGCTCAAGGATGAACCCCGATGTTGTGACACGAGGCGCTGACAAAACTGCGCCGTTGCGTATTGCGGTGGTCTCGAATACATCATGGTCTCTGTTCAATTTCCGCTGGAATCTGATACGCGAGCTTGCACGCGTGGGTCACGCCGTGGTGGCTGTGGCACCACTCGACGAATATTCGGACAAGATCAAGGCCGATGGTGTGGTCTTTGCGCCGGTGCTTATATCGGGTAGCGGCACCAATCCACTGACTGAACTCAAATCGGTATGGGCGCTGTTCAAGGTTTTTCGTCGGCACCGCATTGATCTGGTTCTGAGCTATACAC
>JBOICL010000169.1:0-7176 GCA_050740055.1 Stenotrophobium sp. | reverse complement strand
TCAGCGCGAGGAGCGGCGCATGATCCGCCGCGCGCGCGGACTCGGCGCAGTCCTCGCGGATCAACACCGCGACCTCCGGCGGATAGGCCGCGAGGTCCACCTGCGACACAAAAATCTTGAACTGTGCCGCGTCCTCGCCGATCACCTGCAAGTCGAACGAGACCAGTTTCTTGGCCGGAAAGCTGTAATCGAGTTCGCGGCGCAGGCCCATGACGCCGGCCGCGCGCACGAACAGTTCGCATAGCGCAGGATCGGCGCAGCGGATGGCGCCGTGGTCGTTGCGCAAGCGGCCGCCGTTGCCGCGCACCAGCTTTTGCAGCGCCACGAAATCCGGCACGTTGGCGGCGAACTTGCGCGTCGCCGCCGCGACGAAGCGGCGGCGCAACTGTGCCGGCGTCCGCAGTGCGTTCACGCAGGCTCAGGCTGAACGCAGCGCATCGACGATGGGCAGGCGCGCGGCGCGCACCGACGGAAACAGCCCGCCGATCAGTCCGATACCGCAGGCCCAGATCACGCCCTGCCAGAGCAGGCCCGGCGTCACGCGGAACTGGAACGCGACCTGGCTGAAGGTCTGCATGTTCAGCGCCGAAACGGTGTAGCCGTTGAAGAACACATAGGCGACCAGCCCGCCGAGGGCGCCGCCGGCCGCGGCCAGCACCAGCGCTTCGAGGATCACCGAGATCACCACCGGCACGCTGCCGAAGCCGATCGCGCGCAGGGTGGCGATCTCGACGCTGCGCGTGGCGACCGCCGCGTACATGGTGTTGAGCGCGCCAAACAGCGCGCCGATCGCCATGATGATTGTTACCGAGTAGCCGAGCACGGTGATCAGCTGGTTCAGCGTCTCGGCGCGCGAGGCGTAGTACTCCGGCTCGCGCTGCACCTGCACGGTCACGCGCGGATCGGAAGTCAGCGCGTCCTTGAAGGTCTTGTAAGCGGCGGCGGAAGTCAGCTGCGCGGTCACGGTGTTGTAGGCCAGCCGGCGCGAGGCGGCCATCAGCGCATCCACGTCCACCCAGAGTTCCGACTCGTGGACATCGCCTTTCGAGTCGAACACGCCGACCACGGTCCAGGGCCCGTCGCGGATATCCACCTTGGAGCCGATGGTGAGGCCCGCGAACTGTTTCTCTGCGGTGCGCCCGACCACGATCTCGCGCAGGCCGGGCGTGAACATGCGGCCCTCGACGATCTTCGCTTCCGGGCGCAGCTCCAGCACGCGCGGGGTGGTGCCGCGCACGACCACGTTGTTGGGCGAGGTGGCGCCGCGCTTGGCGACGTCGGTGATCATGTACAGCTCGCCAATCGCCAGCGGCTTGCCGTCGGCACCCTTGGCGACGCCCGGCGCATCCATCACCACCTGCGCCTGGTCACGCATCAGCACGCTGGAAAGCTCGTCGTTGGAGCCGCCGCGCATGACGATGGCGCGGTCCGGACGGCCGGTGGTGGCCAGCGTCATCTCGAAACCCTTGGCCATCGACAGCAGCGCCACCATCACACCGACCACGCCGGCGATGCCGATGACGATGACCAGCGAGGTGCCCAGCCGCGAGGGAATGCTGCGGATATTCATCGCCGTGACGGCGGAAATCTGTTGGATCGGGCTGGCCATGTCAGTGTCCCGTGAGTGCATTCACAATATCGAGCCGCATCGCGCGCAGCGCGGGCGGCAGGCCGACGATGAGGGCAAGCAGCACGGCGATGCCCAGGGCGGTGAGCGCGGCGGGCGGCGTGATGGTCAGGCCGGAGAAGCCGGGCAGATGCGCGGCCATGCCGGGCAGCATCACCGCAGCCAGGCCCAGGCCGATGACCGCCGCGATCAGCGTCAGCAGCAGCGATTCTCCCAGCACCAGGCCGAGCACCAGCGGGCCGGAATATCCGAGCGTCTTGAGCACCGCAAGCTCCGGTATGCGCTCGCGCACCGACTGCATCATGGTGTTGCCGGTGAGGAACAGCAGGGTGAAGAACACCGCGCCGAGGATCGAGGTGATGATCAGGCCGATGTCGCCGAGCTGCTTGATGAAGCCCTGGTTGAAGGCCTTCTCGGTGTCGGTGCGCGTCTCGTTGGGCGAGTTGGCGAACTGCGCGTCGATCAGCTTGGCGACCTTGCCGGCGTCGGCCGGGTTCTTGATCTTCGTGATGAACCAGCCGGCCGTGCCCTTGGCGAACTGCCGCGCCTCGTCGAAGTAGTCGTAGCGGATCAGCATCATCTCGTACTGACTGCGGTCGCGCGGATTGGCGGTGTCGAAGATGCCGACGAGGTCAAAGGTCCAGACGTTACCGCCGTCCTTGAGCGGCCAGATGCCGGCCTGCATCGGAATCTTGTCGCCGAGCTTCCAGTGGAAGCGGTCGGCCAGGGTCTTGGCCACGATGACGCCGGTGCGCGTGTTGAAGAAGGCCTGTTTCTGGTCGGGCGGCAGCACGATCTCCGGGTACATCGCCAAGTATTGTTCCTGCTCCACCGCGAACTGCGGGAAGAAATTGCGCTGGTCCTGGTAGTAGCCGCCGAACCAGTTCGATGCGGCGACCTCGGTCACGCCCGGCAGCGAGCGGATCTGCTGCTCGTGGCCGTAGGGCAGGATCTGCGTGATCGAATAGCGGCCGGTGGTGACGAGGCGGTCCGCGCCCGCCACCTGCACGCCGTTGTTGAACGCCGCGTTGACCGCATTGAGCATGCCGTAGAGCAGGAAGGCGACGGCGATCGACAGGCCGGTGAGGATCGTGCGCGGCTTGCGCCGGCCCAGCGCCGCCCATACGAGCGGGAGGAACTTCATGTCACCGCTCCCTGCTCGATGAGCTGGCCCTTGTCCATGTGCAGTTGGTGGGTGGCGTAGTTCGCCGCTAGCGGATCGTGCGTGACCATGACGATGGTCTTGCCGTGCTTGCGGTTGAGCGTCTGCAGCAGGCCGAGGATTTCGTCGGCGGTCTTGCGATCGAGATCGCCGGTCGGCTCGTCGCAGACCAGCAGGGTAGGGTCGGCCACCAGCGCGCGGGCGATGGCGACGCGCTGCGCCTGGCCGCCGGACAGCTCACTCGGCTTGTGCTTGGCGCGGTCAGCGAGGCCGACAATCTCCAGCACGGTGGCGACATGCTTGGCGCGCTGCGCCTTGCTCAGCGAGGTCAGCAGCAGCGGCAGCTCCACGTTCTTTTCCGCCGACAGCACGCCGAGCAGGTTGTAGAACTGGAACACGAAGCCGACGTGGTTGGAGCGCCAGTGCGCGAGCGCGCCGCTGGAGAGCTGGTCGATGCGCTCGCCGGCCACGCTGACCTCGCCCGCGCTGGGATGGTCGAGGCCGCCGATGAGATTCAGCAGCGTGGTCTTGCCGGAGCCGGAAGGGCCCATCAGCGCCAGGAAATCGCCTTTCGAGATCGACAGGTCGAGTTTCTGCAGCACCTCGACCTTCTGCTTGCCGCGCGTATAGCTCTTGGTGACGCCGCGCAGGCTGACAATGGCTTCGCTCATGCTTCAATTCCTCGTTTTTGGCACTAGCCCCGACACGGGAGCTCACCCGCTCTGCGGGTTTGGTTGGATGTTTATGTTTAAATATACCTACTTATTATAGTTTAATTCAATAATTAAAAACATAATGCGCTTCGCTTCATGCGAGAGCGGGTCAGCCCCCGCACTCAGGGGTGCCGAAATTTACCACTGTCATTCCCGCTTGCGAACGCAGAGAGTCCCTGTGGAATACCGGAATGACGCTGTGTTTATTGCGCCACCTGCACTTTCGCGCCGTCCTTCAATTTATCCAGATCGCCGACAATCACCTGCTCGCCGGCGGCGAGTCCCGCGATCACCTGCTGCCCTTCCGGGCCGGGGCCGCCGAGCTTTACCGCGCGGCGTTCGGCGCGGCCGTCCCTGACCACGTAGACCACGCCAGCAGCCGCTCCTGCGCATCCTGCGCCCGCGGCACTTGCACATCCCTGTGCGGCGTCGCCGCTGTCGCCGGCCTGCACCGCAGCCGCCGGTATCCACACGCCCTTCGGCGCTTCCGGCTTGCCGCCCTGATCCTTGTCGAGGAAGGACACGCGCACGCCCATGTCCGGCAGGATGCGCGGGTCCTTGAGTTCGATGCCGATGCGCACCTTGACCGTCGCCTTGCTGCGGTCGGCGGTGGGAATGACGGCGATCACCTTGCAGGGAATTTCCCATTCGGGATAGGCGTTGAGCTTGGCGATCACCGACTGGCCCGGCACGACGCGGTTGATGAAGTTCTCGTTGACGTCCACCTCGATTTCCAGCGAATCCATGTCCACCAGCGTGCCGATGCCGGTGCGTGTACCGGCGCCGCCGGCGGATAGCGGAGAAATCATCTCGCCCTGCTGCGCGTTCTTCACAGTGATGACGCCGGTGAAGGGCGCGCGCACCACGGTGTCGTCGAACTGCTGCTGGTACACGGCGATGTTGCGCTCGGCGACGGTGACATTGCCGCGCGCCGCGTCCACCTGCGCCGCCAACGCGTCGTCGTTGGCCTGGGCGGTGTCCAGCGCCGACTGCGCGACCAGCTTCTTCGCGGCGAGATCGCGTGTGCGGTCCAGCGTGCGCCGCGCGTCCTTGGCCTGCGCCTGGGCCTGCGCGAGATTGGCGCGCGCCGCTTCCAGTTGCGCCTGCGCCAGCCGCAGCGCGGCGCGCGCGTTGCTGTCGTCGAGCCGCGCCAGCACGTCTCCCTGCTTCACATGCTGGCCTTCCTCGATCAGCAGCGCCTGCACGCGGCCGGTGACCTTGGACGACACCGTCGCCTCACGCTGAGCCACCACATAGCCGGTGGCGTCCAGCACCGAGGCGTTGTCGCCGTTGGCGGTCAGCGTTCGCGCCAGCGCGGTCTTGACCGGCAACGCGCTGGCCGGCTTCATGATCAGCCAAGCGGCCAGTGCCAGTACCACGACCGCCGCCGCCGCGATCCACGGCCACGGCGTGCGCGGCGGCGCGGCGGAACCGCGGTCGATCTTGAGCTGGCCGAGCAGGTCGGACTTGTCGTTCATGGAGGGTGACAGAGGAAAATGGCAGCCGGATTGTTGCCGTATCACCAAGCCTTGCGCAACCGCGGGTCATTGCTTTGGCGTGCCTGCTTGCCCAAACTGCGCGCAAATCACGGGGAACATTCATGCTCAAGGTAATCATCAAGCTGGTGCTGCTGCTGATCGCTGCCTTCGTCGCGTTCTATATCTTCTTCCCGGAAAAAGTCGCGGACATGGGGCTGGACACCGAGCGTGCGCGCTCGCATCTGGTGCTGCACGAAACTGACATTCCCGGTTTCCATCTGGTCTACCTGGACGGCGGCGAGGGAGAACCGCTGCTGCTGCTGCACGGCATCGGCGCCGACATGGACAACTGGACGCGCACGGCGCGCTTTCTCACGCCGCATTACCGCGTCATCGCGCTGGATTTGCCTGGTTTCGGCGAGAGCAGCAAGCCGGCCACGGCGCAGTACCGCATCGAGGACCAGGTCGGCTACGTTCATGAATTCGTGCAGAAGCTCGGCCTCAAAAACCTGAGCCTGGGCGGCAACAGCATGGGCGGCGACATCGCCGCGCAGTACGCTGCGCGCTATCCCGGCGAGGTCAAGACCCTGTGGCTGCTCGATGCGGGCGGCGTCGCCAGCGCGCCGCCGAGCGAAATGATGCAGCGCATGCAGAAAGGCGAAAAGGTGCCGATTTTCGCCTCCACGCCGGAGGAGTTCGATCAGGTGCTGGATTTCGTCTTCGTCAAGAAGCCCTTTATCCCCGGCGCGGTGAAAACCGTGCTGGCCAAGCGCACCGCCGCCAACTACGCACTGAACATGCAGATCCTCAAGGAGGTCATGGCCTCACCTTCGCTGGAACAGGTGCTGGCGGGCGGCGTGGTGAAAATCCCGGCGCTGATCGTCTGGGGCGAGCAGGATCGCGTGCTCAATCCCGCCAGCGCGCAGATTCTGGCCAGGCTGCTGCCCCATGCCACCGTGGATATGATGCCCGGTGTTGGCCATCTGCCGATGGCGGAGAAGCCGAAGGAATCGGCGCAGGATTACCTGGCGTGGCGGGGTGGCCTGGGCGGCTGAGCATTGCGGCAACGTGCCGGGCAAGCGGAGGAAGGGGGCGCGTAAAAATCCGTAAAGACGGTCAGCCGATTGCCCGCTGCAGCGTTCTATATAGGCACGATTTGCGATTTTTGGAGTGCCTCATGATCCGTCACTTATCCATTTTTGCCGCGCTGCTGGTGCTGCTCGCGGGTTGTGCCAGCCAGACGCCTTACCAGCCCGCCGATAAACCCGGCGCCGAAGGCTACACGGAAACCCCGCTTGCCCAGAACCGCTACCGCATCACCTTTGCCGGCAACTCGGTAACCCCGGCGGAAACGGTCAAGAACTACGCCCTGCTGCGCGCAGGCGAGCTGACCGTGCAGAAGGGCTATGACTGGTTCGTGCTGGCGAGCCGCGACAACGACAAGAAGGTGCAGGGTGCGACCACACTGGGAACCGGCCTCGGCTTTCCGCCCCAGACTGAGGTCTTCCAGCGCTGCGGACTGCTGAGTTGCAGCACCTCCGTGGTCAGTTCGCCGGGTTTCGGATCGGACTTCGATGTGGTGACCACGACCGCGGAGGCATCGTATTCCTCGTCCCTGGAAATCGTGATGGGCAGAAAGCCGATGCCGAACAGCGCTCAATCCTACGACGCGCGCGAACTGGTCGCCTCGCTGCGGGCGCTGATGAACAAGCAGAAGTAGAGGCGAGGAGCGCAGCGCCAGCGCAGCGAGCGCCGCTGCGATGCCTCATTTCGACTGCAGCGGACTTCAGTGGGTCGTGTGCAATCCGCACTCGCGGTTGGCTTCCACTTTCGTCGGGGAGGAATCGCGCCTGAGCGCCGTGGCCGCGTAGCAGCCCGGCGCTTCAAGGCGCATTTTGACTGCCGCGAACTTTAGTGTGCCGTGTGCAACCCGCACTCCCGATTCGCCTCAACCTTGGTGGGGTCAAAATAGTCAAAGTTGTTGGGCAGGCCATGCTTCTTGCAGTAGTCGTTCATCTCCTTCGAGGTCCAGTGCAGCACCGGCGCGACCTTGATCAGGCCGTCGGCGTTGACGCTGACCGGCTGCATTGCGGCGCGCACGGCGGTGTCCTCGGCGCGGATCGCGGTGAACCACACCTGCGGCTGCATCTCGCGCAGGGCGCGCTCGAAAGGTTCCAGCTTCACTTCCTTGGTGAA
>JBOICL010000168.1:0-3754 GCA_050740055.1 Stenotrophobium sp. | reverse complement strand
CAGAAGGCCAGCCTGGATGCGCTATGCAAACGCTACAGCGTGGACAATTCCAACCGTGACCTGCACGGCGCGCTGCTCGATGCGCGCCTGCTCGCGGATGTCTACCTGGCGATGACCGGCGGCCAGTCGAGCCTGATACTGAATCCTGAGGCAGCAGGTGGCGCGCCACGGCAGTCGCGGCTCGCGGAATTGCTCCCGCCCCGCTACAAGAGTTTGCGTGTGACCAGTGCCAGCGAGGACGAGCGCGCCGCACATCTGGCGCGCCTCAAGGCGATTGCGCGGAAATCGGGGAAACTGTTCTGGCAGGATGAACTGCCGGCGGATGAGCAGCCAGCGGCCAAATCCTGATCAGGCGCAGCCGGTCGCGGGTTTGCGTTTCCGCAGGATCGACAATATGCCGTCCGGCAGCATGACCTTGAGGATCGAGCTGACCACCTGAAACGGCACGATGGCGCCGGAGGCGGGCACGATGGCGTATTCGCCCTCCCAGCGGTTGGGCACGAACTTGGCCTTGAAGTTGCGGATGCCGTCGAAGTGATACACGTCGGCGAGCGCGTGCTTGGCTAGGCGCAATCCGCGGCGGGTGCCGTGCCAGTCGGTTTTTGGCGATAAGTCGTCGCCATCACTGGACAGCAGGGCAGTCCCCAGCGTTGCAAGGCTTGCGCCGGATTCACGCAGGAATTGCAGGGCTTCGAATACCAGCAGGTCGGCGGTGCCGTCGGGCGAATCGCCGCGCCGCAAGACGTCTTCGAGATACCAGCCCTTGCGCCCCGCGATCGGGCTCGCCGCCAGCAGGCCGACGAGATCGCCGTTGCGGTTCCTCGCGGTGAAGAAGCGCTTGTGTTCTGCGAAACACATCGGGTCCAGCGAAAACAGCCAGCCGAAATTCGCCGCTGCCGGGCGCGTGGAAAGCCAGCTCACGCAGACCTGGCGGCACTCTTCCACGAGAATGGGACAGAACAGGGTCGATGCGACACGCAGGTCTTCGCGGCGCGCGCGGTTGACACTCCAGCGCAGATGCTTGGCCCGGTCGCCACGCGGATGCCAGTCCGGAAGATCGAAATACGGCGAGGCACCGACCTTGAGTATTGAGTAGCCCCAGTCTCGCGCCAGACCGGCGAAGTGTTCGGTAGCAGGGACGAAGGCGGGTTGCGCACCGACTGCCTGCGCCGCGCCCATGAAACTTTTGACCAACTGGCGCCAATCCGTCTGCGGCGCGATGGGATCGCCCGCCGCCAGCCAGACACCGCCGACACGCTGGAACATTATGCCGCCGCGCGCCTGCGGATCGCGCCAGACGCGGCCATCCTGGTGCAGGCTGATCAGAGCGTGCGGGTTATAGCCGAATATGGACTGGTCGGGCAGCAGCTTGGCGGCGGGTTCCAGTGAGTTGTACAGACGTTCGGCTTCGGCCCTGAGCGTGCGGCGATGACGCAGGTAGATCGCGCCGTAACCCAGGCCACCGCCCGCCGCCAGCAGTGGCATGTCGCTATAGAGCGCTAAGGCTTGCATGAGTTTTTCCGGCGCAGGCCCGTGCGTCTGCGGGAGTCCGCTATCAGAGGCGGGTCAGGGGATGGGGCGACGGTTACAGGGTGGAATGTAAGCAAGTGTGAACAAGTGTTAAGCGACGGTAAGCAAGATAACACCAACAGGTGTTTGCAGTGAAATCAGGCAGCATCGGCCGGCATGGTGACGCGAGCGTCCGGCCCCTTGCGGCGGTTCACTCTGGCGAAGGCAACCGGCAACAACAGCAGCGTGAGCAGGGTAGTGGTGAGCATGCCGCCGAAAATCACCAGCGCCAGCGGCCGCTGCGCCTGTGAACCAATGGCATGCGAAAACGCCGCCGGCATCAGGCCCAGCGCGGCCAGCAGTGCGGTCATCACTACCGACCGGAAGCGCCGCGTCGCGCCTTCGATGACCGCCGCATCGATACTGAGGGCGCCCTCGTCGGCGAGCTGGCGGATGCTAGTGATAAGGATCACCAGGTTCTGGATGGCGATGCCGAACAGCGACAGGAAGCCGATACCGGCGGAAATGCTCAAATCCTCATGTGCCAGGTACAGCGCGGCGATGCCGCCGATCGCTGCGTAGGGCACATTGATCAACACCAGTGCGGCATCCCTGATGCTACGGAAAGCCAGGTTCAGGAGCAGGAAGATGATGAACAGCACCAACGGGATGATCACGCTTAGCTTCTTCTGCGCGATTTTCATCTCGTTGAACTGGCCGTCCCAGCGCAGGCTGTAGCCGCGCGGCAGGCTGACATTCTTGCCGACCCGCTGCTGTGCCTCGGCGACCGCACTGCCGAGATCACGTCCACGCACGCCGAATTTGATCGCGATGTAGCGGCGCGCCGATTCGCGGTAAACGAAGAACGGGCCATCGGTCAGATGTACATCGGCGACCATGCCCAGAGGAATGCGCTGACCGTCAGGGGTATCCAGTAGCAGGCGGCGGATGTCGCCGAGCGTGTTGCGGTCGGGCGAGGGCAGGCGGATGAACAGGTCGTAGACGCGCTCGCCTTCCAGCACCTGGCTCACCGCGTTGCCGCCGATGGAGTTGATTACCAGGTTTTCGACATCGGACACGTTGACGCCGAAACGCGCGGCGGCGCTGCGATCCACGGTCACGTTGAGCGTCGGCTGGCCGAGTTCCTTGAAAATGCCGACATCGGTGATGCCTTGGACTTGTTCCAGTTGGCGCTGGATGTCCTGCGCCTTCGCCTGCAGCACGTCGAGGTCATCGCCGAACAGCTTGACCGAGTTTTCGCCCTTCACGCCGGACAGCGCCTCGTCCACGTTGTCCTGGATGTATTGCGAGAAGTTGACCTCGATGCCGGGAATGCCGTCGAAGTATTTCTGCAGGCGGTTGATTACGTCCTGGCGGTCGTCGTTCTCCGGCCACTGCGCGGGCGGCTTGAAATAGACGCCATATTCCTGGTTGAACACGCCAGCCGAGTCGGTGCCGTCGTCCGGCCGCCCGATCTGCACGGCCACATCCTTGACCTCCGGTTGTTTCATCAGCTCCTGCCGGATCTTGCTCGCCAGCGGTGCGGAGTAGGCAAGGTCCACCGTGTTGGGCAGCGTCACGCGTATCCACAGATTGTTTTCCTCCAGCGTCGGCAGGAAGCTGCTGCCCAGGCGCCCGGCGACCCAGATCGAACCCGCCAGCACCAGCAGTGAAACAAATCCCAGGCGCATCGGATAGCGGATCAGCACCGTCAGGAGCCTGCGGTAGCGCTCCTGCATCCAGTCGATGAATTTCGGCGAATGCACGGCGAGGCCGCCGCCAAGCAAACTGAACGCGGCGGCGGGGATAAAACTCAGGCTCAGCACGATGGATGCCAGCAGCGCGAGGCCCATGGTGAAAGCCATCGGCTCGAAGATTTTCCCCTCGACACCGCCGAGCAGGAACAGCGGCGCGTAGGCGACGATGATGATTGCGGTCGATAAAATCATCGCGCGCGCTACTTCCGCAGTGGCCTTGCGGAACACGTTGACCGCGGACGATTCCCCGCGCTCCAGTTGCTGCATGATGTTTTCGGTGACGATGACTGCGGCGTTGACGATCAGCCCGAAGTCGATCGCGCCCAGCGAGATCAGATTGGCCGGAATGCCCAGCCAGTGCATGCCGGTGAAGGACACACACAGGCCCAGCGGGATGATCGCGGCAACGATCAGCGCGACGCGGAAATTGCCCAAAAAGATGAATAGCACCGCGAGCACCAGGGCGATGCCGATCAGCAGCGTATGCG
>JBOICL010000167.1:0-10766 GCA_050740055.1 Stenotrophobium sp. | reverse complement strand
CTTGCCGCTGCTGGTGTAGGGGCTGGTGCCCAGCACCAGGCCGACATCGTTTTCCGGCAGCAGCGCCCAGTTAGTGTAGATGTAGGCGTCGGTGCTGTTGCTTACCCAGCGGTTGCTCAGCACCACGATCAGCACGAACAGGAACAGCCCGCTCCAGAACCAGCGCTGAAACTTCCGCTTGCTGGATGGCTTCAAGCGAGCAGGCCCCCGATCATGTAGAAGCACAGCAGCACCTGCACCGAGAACAGGGTCGCGCGCACCAGCACCAGCGGATGCGAAACGCCGGTCAGGTGCACCACGGTCTGGGCAATGCGCGCCGCGATGAAATAGACCGCGACATGATCGACCATCGGGCTCTTGCCCAAGGCCCACGCCGCGAGAACGATGGCGCCGAACACCGGTAGGTTTTCCACGCAGTTCATGTGCGCGTGCGAGGCGCGCACGACAAAGCCCGGATCGTTGGACGGCGTACCGCGCGTCCAGGCATTGGCGAGTTTCTTGCCCGCCAGTACCAGCGCCACGCGGTAGCCCACGTAGGCTAACATGATCACCAGCGTCCAGGCGGCGAACAACAGTAAGGCAGTGATTCCGGTCATCTTCCCTCTCCTTGGTTGTGCATCGTGTTCCCTCGGTTGGTATTACACCCTATTTCCGTCGCGGCAGCCTCAGTGGCTCAGGCGCCGCATGCCGCGATCCAGCCCCGCCAGCGTCAGCGGGAACATGCGGTCCGCGCCCAGCAATTCGCGCGCGATCTGGATCGACGGCGTGTAATCCCAGCGCGGCTCGTCCTCCGGATTGAGCCAGATGCAGCGCGGATACACGTCGAGCAGGCGCTTCATCCAGACCGCGCCGGCCTCCTCGTTCCAGTGCTCGACGCTGCCGCCGGGCTGCAGGATTTCGTACGCGCTCATGGTGGCGTCGCCGACAAAAATGATCTTGTAGTCCGGCGTGTACTTGTGCAGCACGTCGAACAGCGGAATCTTCTCGCTGTGGCGGCGGTTGTTGTCCTTCCACACGCTCTCGTAGACGAAGTTGTGGAAGTAGAAATATTCCAGGTGCTTGAACTCGGTCTTGGCAGCCGAGAACAGTTCCTCGCAGACCCGCACGTGCGGGTCCATGCTGCCGCCGATGTCGAGGAACAGCAGCACCTTCACCGCGTTATGGCGCTCCGGCACCATCTTGATATCGAGGTAGCCGGCGTTGCGCGCGGTACTGCGGATGGTGTCGTCGATGTCGAGGATGTCCGGCGCGCCCTCGCGCGCGAACTTGCGCAGGCGCCGCAGCGCCACTTTGATGTTGCGCGTGCCCAGTTCGATGCTGTCGTCGAGATTGCGGTACTCGCGCTTTTCCCAGACCTTGACCGCGCTTTTCTGGCCGCCGCTGCCGCCGATGCGGATGCCCTCCGGGTTATAGCCGCCGTTGCCGAAGGGCGAGGTGCCGCCGGTGCCGACCCACTTGTTGCCGCCCTGGTGACGCTTCTTCTGCTCCTCCAGCCGCTGTCGCAGGGTTTCCATGAGCTTGTCGAGACCGCCCATCGCCTGGATTTTCGCCTTCTCCTCGTCCGTCAGCAGGCGCTGTGCCATCGCCTTGAGCCATTCATCAGGGATGTCACCGCCAAGATCGGCGAACACACTCTCAACGCCCTTGAAGTAGGCAGCGAAGGCGCGGTCGAAGCGGTCGAACTGGGTTTCGTCCTTGACCAGCGCGCTGCGTGACAGGTGGTAGAAATCGTCCAGCGAAAAAATCGCGACGTGCTTAGCCAGCGCCTCCATCAGCATGAGGAATTCGCTGAGGCTAGGCTTGAGCCCAGCGGCACGCAGCGCGAAGAAGAATGAAAAAAGCATGCTCAGCCCCTGGAATGCTCACCCGCTTTGGCAACTTTAGCGGCTATATATGTGTAATTTTACTTAAAAAAATATAATTACTTAAATAAAATAAAACAATGTTTCACCCGATTTACCGCAGAGCGGGTGGACGACAGCCGCAGTTTAACGTCTGCCCTGCGTGCTTACGTGCAGCGCCCGCTACGCCGGGTTCGGGCATTCTACGCGCCACGACCTGCCCTGCTCTCCGCCATGACCGCAACCGAAATCGCCGCCGCCGAAAAACATCTGATTAAGGCCGACAAGGCCCTCGCGCGCCTAATCCGCCGCCACGGCCCTTGCACGCTAGCCACGCGCAGGCGCGATCCGTTCCATGTGCTGTGCACTTCCATCGTCAGCCAGCAGTTGTCGAGCAAGGCGGCGGACACCATCCAGAGCCGTGTGATGGCAAAAGTCGGCGCGAAGAAACTTCTGCGGCCCGCGCACCTGCTGGGCGCGGATCACGACACGCTGCGCGCCTGTGGCCTGTCCAACGCCAAGGCGAAGTGGCTGCGCACGCTGGCCGAGCGCGTGGAGTCCGGCGAGTTTTCCTTCCGCCGCCTGCAGCGCATGGACGACGAAGCAGCGATCGAAGCGCTCGACGCCCTGCCCGGCGTCGGCCGCTGTACCGCCGAGATGTACCTGATCTTCGCCCTGCACCGGCTCGACATTTTCGCCATGGACGACGTCGGCCTGCGCAATTCCGTCAACAGGCTTTACAACAGGGGCGAACCGCTGGACGAAGCCCGCACGCTGGACGTCACGCAGCGCTGGAAACCCTACCGCTCCATCGCCAGCTGGTACCTGTGGCGGCTGGCGGACGGGGATGTGCAGGGCTGGACCTGAACATTTTGATGCAAAAAAAGAGCCGCCTGATTCGGCGGCTCCTTGGAACAGACACCTTGTTTATTGTGCTTCAGCAGCCACCGTTCCCACTGCCGCCGTTCCCGCTGCTGCTGCCGTTCCCGCTGCAACTGTTGTTTCCGCTGCTGGCGCCGTTTGAGGGGCCGCCGCCATGGCTGTGAATGACTATCGCGCCGACAATGGCTCCCGACAGGATGACGGCCGTACCGATGAGGAAGTTGGGATCCGTGAACAGGTTCCCGGCTGAGCTGTCGTTGTCGTACAGGCCCGCCCTTGTCTGCATCAGATCAACGCCGTTGACCATGAGCGCCCCGGACCGGCGGACGCCGAAATCCCAGGACAGCACCGCGGGCACCTGATGCTGGTCCAGCAGCGTCTGCACTTCATCCGGGCGCATCCTGGACGCATCCGGCTGCCCTCTTAGCACCATGTCGCGCACGAATTGCTGGTTGTAATTGAGCTGGAAACCATAGTGGAGCGCTGACATCCGGTGATCGGAGCCGCCAAAGCCGAGCTGGAGAAACATGCCGGGCTGGAGCACGGGGTCTGCTGCAAACGCGCTGGTGACCAGACTTACCCCGGCCACAAGACCGAGTATCGAAAAAAATGTACGCATGTCGCGGAACTCCCTTAAGGGTTGAAAGGCCATCACGTCGTCGAAATCCGAATAGCGGATTTTATACACTTCGACTGTGGCGGACGCAATGTACTTTATCAGTTCCTGCGCCTTTTTCGGGCTTGCCCGCAAGTCTGGTACATTTTCTGAATTGCGCAGGCCGGGACTGATAAGCTTGGGCGATCCAATCTGCCGAAGGGGGCAGGCATGTACGACTACATCATCGTTGGTGGCGGTTCCGCGGGCTGCGTATTGGCCAACCGTCTTTCCGCCAGCGGCCAGTACAAAGTGTGCGTGCTCGAAGCCGGCCCTGCGGACAAGAGCCCGTTCATCATGATTCCTGCGGGCGTGCTGCCGCTGCTGCGCAGCAAGGTCTACAACTGGAATTTCTGGACCGCGCCGCAGAAGCATCTGAAGAACCGCAATCTGCTATGGCCGCGCGGCAAGACGCTAGGCGGCAGTTCGGCAATCAACGCGCAGGTGTATATCCGCGGCAATGCCTGGGATTACGACCACTGGGCCAGCCTCGGCAATCCGGGCTGGTCGTACAAGGATGTGCTGCCGATCTTCCGCAAGACCGAGAACTTTGAACCGGGCGCCAGCGAGTTTCACGGCACGGGCGGCGAACTCAACGTCGCCGATTTGCGCAGCACCAATCCACTGAGCCATGCGTTCGTGCAAGCGGCGCAGCAGGCGGGCCACACGCTCAATACGGATTTCAACGGCGCCAATCAGGAAGGCATCGGTTTTTATCGCGTGTTCCAGAAAGGTGGCGAGCGCTGCAGCAATGCGCGCGCGTTTCTGCGTCCGGCCGAGGGCCGCAATAACCTGACCGTGATCACCGAGGCGCAGGCCACGCGCGTACTATTCGAGGGCAAGCGTGCGGTGGGCGTGCGCTACATGCGCAAGGGCCTGTATCACGACGTGGCCGCGACGCGCGAAGTGCTGCTCTGCGGCGGCGCGATCAATTCGCCGCAGCTGCTGTTGTTGTCCGGCGTGGGGCCGGGCGAAGAGATGGACCGGCATGGCATCGAGAAGGTGCACGAATTGCCTGGTGTGGGAAAAAATTTGCAGGATCATCTCGACGCCTTCGTCACGATCAAGGAGAAAACACATCACGCGGTGTCGCTGAGTCCGATGTCGTTCTTCCGCACGCTGATCGCGCTGTTCCAATATATTTTCGGCAAGCGCGGCGAGCTGACCAGCAACGTCGCCGAGTCGGGCGGCTTCATCAAGACCCGGCCCGAAGAGCCGCTGCCCGATCTGCAGCTGCACTTCGTGCCGGTGCCGAATTCCGCGCACGCGCAGAATCTAAAGCCGTTTTTCGGTTACGCGTATTCGCTGATGGCTTACGACGTGCGCCCGCGCAGCCGCGGCGAGATCACGCTGCAGAGCGCCGACCCGTTGGCGCAGCCGAACATCCAGCCGAATTATTTTTCGGACCCGCGAGACGTGGAGAAGATGGTGATCGCGATCCGCAAGTCGCGCGAAATTTTGGCGCAGCCTGCGTTTGCACCGCACCGGCTTGAAGAGGAAACGCCGGGGCCGTCAGTGCAGACCGACGAGCAGATCGCCGACTGGCTGCGCGACAAGACCGAAACGCTGTATCACCCTGTCGGCAGCTGCAAGATGGGCAACGACCCGATGGCTGTGGTTGATCCGCAGCTGCGTGTGCGTGGGCTGCAAGGCCTGCGCGTGGTGGATGCGTCCATCATGCCCACGCTGATCGGCGGCAACACCAATGCGCCGACCACGATGATCGCCGAGAAGGGCGCGATGATGATTCTGGAAGACGCGCTGAAGCCGCGGATGGCGGCCTGAGAGCAGGTTCAGGCCAGGGCGCTGTTAAGCGATGTGACTTTCGGATTCAGGCTGAGGTGATCGAGGCTGACCCAGCGGATCACGCTGATCTTGCCGTTCATGTCCTCGCCCAGCGCGGTGCAGCTCTCCACCCAGTCGCCGCAGTTGTGGTAGGTGACGCCGTGCAGGTCGCGGATCTCGGCGTGATGGATGTGGCCGCAGATCACGCCGTCCAGTCCGCGCCGCTTGCATTCGCGCGCCACGCTGTCCTCGAAGTTCGTGACCACGTTCACTGCCGTCTTGACGCGCTGCTTGGCGAAGGCGGACAGCGACCAGTAGCGCATGCCGAGCAGGGCGCGGCCCTTGTTGAGCCAGTAGTTGAAGTGCATCGCGCCTTCATAGATCGCGTCGCCCGTGACCGCGATCCACTTGTGGTAGCGCGTGATCACGTCGAAGTGGTCGCCGTGCGTCACCAATAGCCGGCGCCCGTCAGCAGTGGTATGCACCGCCTCGTTGACCACCTGGATATTGCCCATCTCCAGCTTGTAGTCCACGAATTTCCGCAGAAAATCGTCGTGGTTGCCGGTGATGTAAAACACCTTGGTGCCGCGCTTGGACTTGGTGAGAATCCGGCGGATGACGTTACTGTGTTCCTGCGGCCAGTGAAAATTCGATTTCAGCTTCCAGCCGTCGATGATGTCGCCAACCAGGTAGAGCCGTTCACACTCGTTATGCTTGAGGAAGTCCACGACGTGCTCCGCCTTGCAGCCGGCAGTGCCCAAGTGGACATCGGAAATCCACAGCGTGCGATATTTGTTCGCCTGTTTCTCTTTTTTCGATTCTGTCTGTGCCTTTTTCACATGCGCATGATCGCCGCCATGCATTACAAAAAAAGAACTGTCCCGTGATGGTTTGATGACACGGCGCGGAGTTTCGGCGGGATCACTTCATCGAGAATGCCGAAAGCACTGCGCCGCGTTCTGTCTGGCATGCCCACGAGAGTGGCAAGCACTTATACCGGCAGCGTCTTGCCCGGATTGAGGATGCCCGCGGGATCGAACACGCTTTTGATTTGCCCCATCAGCCCCAGCGTATCCACCGGCACTTCCCAGCCGACGTAATTGCGTTTCTCGATGCCGACGCCGTGCTCGCCGGACAGCGTGCCCTCCAGCGCCAGCACGAGGCGGAACACCTCATGCAGGCAGGTCTGGATCGCTTTCATCTGCACTGGATCTTCAGGATGGGCCGGCATCACGGTGTCCGAGCGCAGCGAGGTGGGTGCGGATGCCGGCTCACTCGGCGCCTCCCGCACCCACTGCTGCGCAGACACCGTGTCGGCGCCGACAAGCAGGTTAACGTGAATATTGCCGTTGCCCGCGTGGCCGAAATTGACGATGCGGATGCCGTGCTTGCGCGACAGCGCGGCGAGGCCCTCGACCAGTTCCGGCAGGCGTGTCACCGGCACCGCCACGTCCTCGTTGATCTTGTTCGGCGCGAGCTTGCGCAGCGCAGGCGACAGCGCCTTGCGGCTGGCCCATAGCGCCTCGGTTTCCGCGGCATCGGCGGCCACTCTCAATTCCAGCAGACCCTCGCCGCGCGCAGCCTCGGCGCAGGCGCGCTGCGCGGCAGCGATGGACTCCTGTGAACCATCGGCCTCGAGCAGCAGCAATGCGCCGGTGCCGGCGGGGATGCCGGTGTCGCGGTACCCGTGCGCGAGCTGTACCGCTTCGCCGTCCATGAACTCCAGCGCGCAGGGCACCTGCGGCTGGCCCATGAGTCGCGCCACCGCAGCCGCCGCGCTGCTCACGTCGCGGTAGGCGGCGCGCAGGGTGCGCACGCATTCCGGCCGGGGCAGCAGCTTGAGCGTGGCCTCGGTGATTATGGCCAGTGTGCCCTCGCTGCCGATGAGCAGGCGCGTGAGGTCGTAGCCGACAACGCCCTTGGTGGTGCGGCAGCCAGTTTTGATGTCCACGCCCGCGCCGGTGACGGCGCGCAGGCCGAGCACGTTGTCGCGCACCGTGCCGTACTTCACCGCGCGTGGCCCGCCCGCGCCGCAGGCGAGATTGCCGCCGACGGTCGAATAACCCGCGCTGGTCGGGTCCGGCGCCCAGAACAAGCCGTGCTGCGCCGCCGCGGCCTGCACCTCGCTGTTGAGTGCACCGGCTTCGCACTCAATCATACGGTCGCCGCGCGACACGCGCAGGACGCGGTTCATGCGCTCCAGCGACAGCACGATGCCGCCCGCTACCGGCACGGTGGCGCCGGTGGTGTTGGTGCCGCGGCCGCGCGCGGTCAGCGGCACGCCGTGCGCGTGGCAGACACGCACCAGCGCCAGCACGTCGCCGTGCGTGAGCGCGAACGCGACCGCCTGCGGCAGCGCCACGCGGCGGCTGTTGTCGTAGCCGTAGGGCAGGCAGTCGGCGGGATCGGTCAGCAGCCGTTCCGCCGGAAAAATTTCCCGGCACAGGCGCAGCACGTTCTGGTCGAGTGCCTTAGCCGTCGCCATCGAAGGCCGCCTTGAGCCAGTGGATGTTGTTGCCGGCGTCCAGCGCCAGCACGTCGAAACGCACTTCGGCATCCACGAATTTCGGGTGCCCGGCGAGGAACATGCGCGCGGCGTGGACGATGCGCGAGCGCTTGCGCGCGTCCACCGATTCCGCCGCGCTGCCGAAGGCGCCGTTGCTGCGCTTGCGCACCTCGGCGATAACCAGCACATCACCATCGCGCATCACCAGGTCCAGTTCGCCGCCGGGGCAGCGCCAGTTGCGCGCCACGGTTTTCAGCCCCTGCGCGAGCAGATGGCGCAGGGCGAGGTCTTCCTCGGCGGCGCCCTTCATTGCCCCGCGGCGGACAGACCGGCGGGGAGCAGTACCGGATTGCCGTTCTGGATGCGCGCGCATTCCAGTTTACGCGCGACGACATGGTTGGCGCCGATCACCAGCCCGCCGCTGGCGGAGGGATACACCGTGTTGACCATGCCCTGCCCCGACTGGATCAGCGCGGCCAAGCGCCAGGCGTCCATGCCCAGCGCGAACAGGCGCGGCTGCGCGCGCGCGGAGGCGAGCTCGCCGGCTTCGATGCGCTGCGTGGCGTAGCCGCCGTCGCCCTGCAGAATCCACGGCATGTCGCAGAAGCGCACGCCGTTGAGTTCGACCTCCTGCGTGCCGTCATAGACCAGCGAGGTTGCATAGGCCGGAAGATCGGACGCACGGAAGAAACGCAGCTGCGGCCACAGCAGGCGCGCGTCGGACGGGCGCGCGGCGAAGAAGATGAAATCCACGTCGTTGCGGCGGCGCGGCTCGAACTCGCTTTTCTCGCCGAGGATCGCGGTCAGCGCGCGGTGGCGCTCCTTGCTCGCATCGAGGTTGAAGATGTCCTGGATCGGCTTGCTGAAATCGGTCGCGCCCGCGCTGTAGCGCGCGGACTTGAGCACGCCGCCGCCGAGCTGCGCGAGCCGCTGGCTGAAGGCCGCGAGCACGCGGTCGCCCCACTCCGACTGCGGCACCAGCGCCACCGCGTGCCGGTCGCCATCCGTCACCGCGCGCTCCGCTGCGGCACGCGCTTCGTCTTCCGGCGCGAGTCCGAACTGGTAGAAATTGGCCGGCGTGCGCGCGTTGTCGTCGAGATAGTTGAGTGCGAGCACCGGCACCGAGAGTTGCGCCTGCGCCGCAACGGCAGAGACCGCTTCCTTGCGCAGCGGACCGACGATGAAACCCGCGCCGTCGCGCAGCGCCTGCTGATAGGCCGCCATCGCGGTGTCGTTGCCCGTGCCCGCGTCGTAAACGCGCACCGGCACATGGCCGCCGCTGCGCAGGTAGGCGGTCATGAAGCCGTCGCGGATCGCATCCGCAGTGGAGGCAAACGGGCCGCTCAGCGGCAGCAGCAGAGCCACCGCTCCGGCTCCGGCAGTGCCCGGCAGAGGCGCGGGCAGAGCACTGGGAACAGGCGGCGCCGCACTTCCGAGCGAGGAAGAAGCCGCGAGCGGGAGCGCGGGATTGCGCGCCGAGGTCAGCGCCGCGCGATCTGTGCGCAGGCGCGCCATCTGTCCCCGGTCCAGAACGCCGGACTGGATGCCATCGAGCAGCATGGACGCGCGCACCGGGTCGTTCGCCTTCAGCGCGGTTTCCGCCGCCGACATCAGGTAGTTCGGCGCGTCCTGCTGTGGCGAGGTGCGCGCGGCCTCCTCGTAGTCGCGCGAAGCGCTGGCGTAATCACCGCGCTGCTGCGCGGCCGCGGCCTGGGTCGCCATGCCCACCGCCGATGCGTAGGGATCGGCGCGCGCCATCATCGTGCAGCCCGCAAGGGTGAACACCGCCAGGGCGGCGAGGCCACAGACGCGGATGTGGAAACGCGAGGTGCGATTGGAACGGACAGGGTTGTTCATACGCCGTAAAGTATCGCCTAATTCCTCCCCGTGAAATACTCACTCACGCCGATGAGCGCTTCCGCCGCCGCCCCCGGACATCTTTACGTGGTCGCCACGCCCATCGGCAACCTCGGCGACCTCGCGCCGCGCGCGCAGGCGGTGCTGGCTGGCGTGGACCGCATCTGCGCCGAGGACACGCGCACCAGCGGCGTGCTGCTCGCGCACTTCGGCATCCACAGGCCGCTGACCGCGCTGCACGAGCACAACGAGGATCGCATCGCCGCCGAACTGGTACAGGCGCTGCGCGACGGTCAGTCGCTGGCGCTGGTGTCGGATGCCGGCACGCCGCTGATCTCCGACCCCGGCTTCGCACTGGTGCGCGCGGCGCGTGCGGCCGGCCTGCCGGTGATCGCCGTGCCAGGCCCCTGCGCGGCGGTGGCGGCGTTGTCGATCTCCGGCATCGCCACCGACAGCTTCGTGTTCGCCGGTTTCCTGCCGCCCAAGAACGCCGCGCGCCGTGCGCGCCTGCAGGAACTCGCCGCTGAAACGCGCACGCTGATTTTCTACGAATCCAGCCACCGCATCGCAGAGAGCGTCGCGGATATCGCCGCAGCCTTCGGCACCCGCAGGCTGTGTCTCGCGCGCGAGTTGACCAAGCTCTACGAGGAAAGCATCACCGCGAGCGCCGCCGAAGTCAGCGTCTGGCTGGCGCAGGACGCGAACCACAGCCGCGGCGAATTCGTGCTGGTGCTGGAAGGCGCAGTCGCCATAGCGCAGTCCGACGACGCCGAGGCCGAGCACGTGCTGCGCGTGCTACTCACCGAATTGCCTGCATCGCAGGCCGTCAAGCTCGCTGCCGGACTCACTGGCCGGCGCAAGAACGAGCTGTATGCGCTGGCGACGAAGATCGGTGCCGGAAAAGAAGCCTGAGTCACGTTGGGGCGGTCACCCGCTTTAGGGTAATTGCATTCAGAATTTGTGTCATATTATTTAATTTTCATACTATTAGTCAATGTTAATAAACATTAATCACTTCGATTTTGTCATGAGCGGGTGGCGCTAAAAGTCCAGATCCAGCGCCCCGCACAACCAGTCGATCATCGGCGCCGCCAGCGCGAAGTGCTTGAGCACGGTTTTCTGGAAATCCGGCGCGCAGACCAGGTCCTCGCTCAGCGTGGCGGTGCAGACGAAATCCTTGCGCTTGAGGTCTTCGATCAATTCGTGCGCGGGGTCGAAACCCTGCGGCGGCCGCGACAGG
>JBOICL010000166.1:0-2283 GCA_050740055.1 Stenotrophobium sp. | reverse complement strand
CCCGAAGGGCAATGGGCGCGGGAGGGACCCGAAGCCCGTGAGTGCACTAAGGTCGGCACCCAACCGCCCGCTCCCGCACCCGTTTTGCTTTCAAAAAACACCGTGTCGCGGGCGGGTGATTGAATCTGATGATTCCAGCGGCGCAATGATCATGCAGTGGGCTGCAGGGATTACTTGAGTAAAGGTTTGATCCTGAATAGGCGCAAGTGTGTTTGCGCTGCAAGAATTTCAATAAATAATTTAATATAATTAAATATTTACATTGTATATATAAAGTAATAAATAGAATGACTACATTCCGAGTAGACCGCGCTGCGAGCCGGGATTAAGGTTTTGCCAACCAGATACGACGAGCCGCGTTGCTCATGATCTTTCCATGTTGAAGCCGATTGGCATCGCGGCCTTGCTGCTTTTTTTTGCAACGCGCAGCGCTTACGCCCTCGATCCGGGCGACATCGCGCCGGATTTCACGGCGGATTCTCTGACGGATCACGCGCCTATGCGTTTCAGCGATTTCCACGGCAAGGTGATCTATCTCGATTTCTGGACGAGCTGGTGTGCGCCCTGCCGCGAGTCGTTTCCGTTGATGGAAAAACTCAGTGCGGAACTGGGCGCTGGTGGATTCCAGGTGCTGGCGGTGAATCTCGATGCACAGCCTGCGGATGCGCTGAAATTTTTGCGCGGCCAGGATGTGCATTTTCCTGTGGTGGACGGTGTCAGCGAATCGGTGCCGGAGCAGTACGGTATCAAGGCCATGCCGGCGGCCTATATCATTGACCGTGGGGGAACAGTGCGGGCCGTGCGTTCAGATTTGCGGCAATCAGAGCTGAAAGAAGTCCGCGCGTTGATCGTGGAGTTGTTGCAGGAGGCGAAAAAGTGAAAATCAAAATGCTTGCGGGCGCGGCGATGGCGGCAGTGCTGCTGAGCGGCTGTGCCGCGTCGCAGGTCAAGCCCTGGCAGCGCGGCGATCTTGCGCGCCCGGAGATGGCCTTCGATGCGGATAGCCAGGCAGCGGCGCAGCGCGAACATACTTACGAGAGCAAGGAAGCAGCCTCCGGCGGCCCGTCACTGGGCGGCGGCGGCTGCGGGTGCAACTGATGAGCGCGCAAAAGAAACCGGGCGCGACGCTGCTGGCCCTGACCGCATCGGTGCTGTGCCTGCCCGGCTATTCCGGCGATGCCCAAGCCTGGGCCGATTCCGAAGCGCAGACCGGGTATCGTTTTTCGGCCTACCGCGAATCGCCATTGCCTGCGGACAAAACCAACGGGCTCAACGGCGAGCGCTACAGCGTGGACTCCCACCAGTTCCGAGTGCTGTGGCCCTCCAGCAAGAGCCTGGATTTCACGGCCGACATGACCTTTGAAACCATGAGCGGTGCCTCGCCCTGGTTCATCGTGCCGGATGCCGGCGGCAAGCCGATCCAGGTCATGAGCGGCGCCACCATCTGGGACCGCCGCGCGGCCTTGCAACTCAACACGCGCCACTATGACGAAGCCTCTCGGGAGACCCTCTCCGTCTCCGTCTCCAAGGAACGCGATTACCTGAGCCTTAACGGTGGTCTCGAAGGCGCGTGGGATTTCAACGAGCGGCTCACCACCCTGAGCGCCGGTGCCGGTTATTCCTATGATGAGCTTCGGCCCACGGATGGCGAGTCCACGCGCTTTCCCATGCGCATCGCCAGCGCCAGCAAGAACACGGCAACGGTCTACGCGGGCTTGAGCCAGGTGCTGGGGCCGCAGACGGTGGTGCAGTGGGGGCTCAGCTACAACTTCGAGAACGGCTATCTGTCGGACCCGTACAAGCAGGCTTACGTGGCCGGAAATATCCTGCCCGATCATCGGCCCGACCGGCGCAATGAATACGCGGCAACCATGAAGCTGCGGCATTATTTCCAGGATATCGGCGCGGCGGTCCACGTGGATTACCGCTACTACCGCGATAGCTGGCGTATCGCCGCCAGCACCCTGGAGCTGTCATGGCATCAGAACCTGCCGGCGCAGTGGCAACTGGTTCCGGCAGTGCGCTATTACAGTCAGGCTTACGCCGGTTTCTACCAGCCGTATTACACCGCGGCGCGAGGCGATGGCGACTATTCCAGCGACTATCGCCTGTCGGCTTATGGTGCGCTGAGCCTGCGCCTCGGGCTGATGACGGATTGGCGGCAGTGGTCGTTCTCGCTGAACGGCGAACGCTACCGCAGCAGCGGCAGCTATGCGATACGTTCGGTCAACATGGACAACCCCGGTCTGGTGAATTTCACCGTGATCAGCGCTGCGCTGGGGC
>JBOICL010000165.1:0-1160 GCA_050740055.1 Stenotrophobium sp. | reverse complement strand
TGTCCGCGTCCCGGCCGCTGAAGCCGAGCTTTCTGAGCGTGGGCAGGTGCGGCCGCTCCTGCGGCGGCAGCACACCTTGTGCGATTCCCAGTTCGGCCAGCGCCAGCATCTTCGCCAGTCCCTGCAGGGCGGCAGTTTTGGGATTGGAAACCTGAGCCGCATTCTGCGCGGAGGCGATATTGCCGAAAGCCAGCCCCGCGTAGTTGTGCGTTGGGCCGACCAGCCCGTCGAAGTTGGCTTCGACAGCGCTCATAAGGTGATGCCCGGCGCGAGCGTCGCCGGCAGTTCGGATTTCGGTGCCTCGACCGAGGCCACCGGGTAGGTGCAGTAGTCGGCGGCGTAGAACGCGCTGGCGCGGTGGTTGCCGCTGGCGCCGATGCCACCGAAGGGCTGGCTGCTGGCGGCGCCCGTGGTTTGGCGGTTCCAGTTGACGATGCCCGCGCGTATACGGCGATAGAATAGTTCCCAGTCCTGCGCGCGGTCGGACAGCAGGCTTGCGGAGAGGCCGTAGCGGGTCTGGTTGGCGAGTGTGATGGCCTGCGCCAGCGTGTCGTAACGGATCAGCTTTAGCAGCGGGCCGAAGTCTTCTTCGTCGGGCAATTCGCGGATCGCCGTCACGTCTAGCAGCGCCGGCGAGACGAAGGCCGCGCCCAGCGGCAGGCGGCGCATTTCCAGTAGCGGCTTCGCGCCCAGCTCGATCAGACGCTGCTGCGCCACGAGCAACTGCTGTGCGGCGAGAGGAGAAATGACCGGCCCCATGAAGGGTGCGGGTTCGTCGTTGTAAAAGCCCACCCGGATCTGTTTTGCCGCGGCAAGCAGTGCAGCGATGAAGGCATCGCCGACCGCACCGCTTTTCACGAACAGCCGCCGCGCACAGGTACAGCGCTGACCGGCAGAGAGATAAGCGGACTGAATCACGTCGTAAACCGCCGCGCGCATGTCGCTGACCTCGCCGACGATCAGCGGATTGTTGCCGCCCATTTCCAGTGCGAGGATTTTGCCGGGGTGACCAGCGAACTGTTGATGCAAAAGTGCGCCGGTGCGCGAACTGCCTGTGAAGTAGAGACCGTCGAGTTGCGGATGCCGCGCGATGGCCTCGCCGGTTGCGCGTTCGCCCTGCAGCAGGCTGATGACGCCGGGCGGAGCGCCTGCCTCCTGCC
>JBOICL010000164.1:0-3086 GCA_050740055.1 Stenotrophobium sp. | reverse complement strand
GTATTCATTTGGTGAAGTGCGTTCGACCCATGAACAGAATCTGGTGTTCGCCGATGTGCGCCAGCAGGATCTTTATCTGGTGTGGCAGCGGCTGCGCGAACTCGGGCTTGCGACACCCAACATCGGCCTGCTCACCGACTTGATCTGCTGCCCGGGCCTGGATTTTTGCTCGCTGGCCAATGCCGGCTCGATCGGCGTGGCGCAGGACATTTTCGATCGCTTCGAGAGCCTCGATTACCTTTACGACATCGGCGAAATCAAGATCAAGATGTCCGGCTGCATGAACGGCTGCGGCCATCACAGCGTCGGCCACATCGGCATTCTCGGCGTCGATAAAAAGGGCGAGGAGTGGTACCAGGTCACGCTAGGCGGTTCGGCGGAAAACGACGCCAGTCTTGGCGACCGTACCGGCCCGTCGATCTCGCGCGCTGATATCGCAGAAACTGTCGAGCGCATCATTCAGGTCTATCTGGAGCACCGCGAAGGCGAGGAGGAAACCTTCCTGCAAGCTTATCGCCGCATCGGCATGAACGCCTTCAAGGAACGCATTTATGCCCACGAACCCGAAGCGGTGGCAGCATGAACGTACTCATTAAAAATCGGGAGATTGTGCCAAACACGCTAATCAAGGTCGCAGACGATGCGCCTTTGCCGGCCTCCGGTACCGCAATCATCCCGCTCGCCCGCCTACAACTGGAAAAATCGCCTGAATTGCAAAACATCGGCGCGCTCATCCCGAACACTGCCGATTTTTCGCTGATCTGGCCGCAAATCCAGAACTGCTCGCTGATCGCCCTCGAATTCCCGGCTTTCGGCGATGGCCGCGCCTATTCGCAGGCGCGCCTGCTGCGTGACCGTTACGGTTACAAAGGCGATATTCTTGCCACCGGTGCGGCCGTCGTTCGCGACCAGATTTTTGGCATGCAGCGCTGCGGCATCAACATGTTTGAGCTGCGCCACGATCAGAATCCGGCACAGTGCCTATCGGCGATGAAAGATTTTTCAGATGCCTACCAGCCAGCGGCTGACAAAATTCTTACCGTGCGCTTGAAGCGGCTTGCCGCAACATAAACTCTCTTAACTCCGTGCGAAAAGCCCCGAAACAGTATTTCGGCTGGGTCAATTTAAGAGGTACCGCACAAACAAGAGGCCGTCGCTTTTAACCGGTTGTGCCTTCATTTCGTTCAGTATAAAGTGCCTCCCGATGCTTCGCATTTCAGCGAGTGCAGCGTGCAGGCACATGAATTAACTGGAAATTTTATGAAACAAAAAATAAGCACCGGAATAATCGGCCTGGGCATGCTGGCACTGGTCAGTGGCACGGCACAAGCTGAAATCGGTCCGGGCGCCAGCCAGATTGCCAGCCCCAGCGCCTTCGCCGGTGCCTCGTTCGGCTCGCCCATCGCCTTCGGCTCGGATTGGGGCGATGTCGGCGTCGGCGTTTTCGGCCAAACCCTGCACAAGGACTCCGCCTCAAGGGGCGATGCTGATGCAGGCATAGTCTTTGGCCTCGGTAATGCCGACAAATATGTTGGCCTGGAGACCGCTGTAAACATTGCAACCCTGACGCATCTCAATGGTGAGCGTTTTGGTGACAATGGCTCGCTGGGCTTCAAGCTGCACACCAATCTGCCTGGCAACTCGGCATTCGCCGTCGGCGTTGTCGCGACCGGCCGTTGGGGTAATGCCAAGAATCAGAATACCGCCAGCACCTATGCCGTAGGCACCAAAGTCTTCAGCATTTCGAATCACGCTCTGGTCGCAAACCTCGGCATCGGCGATGAAGGTTTCCAGGAACCGGGCCATACCGGAGCGAATGTTTTTGGATCACTGGCTTACTACGTGACCCGCCAGATTTCAGTCATTGTGGATGATAGTGGACGCTTTGTTAACGCTGGCATTTCCCTTGCCCCGATCCGCAGCATTCCGGCCACGGTTACCATTGGCGCTACCAACCTGGGCAACCGTCATGGCCTGCACACCCAGTTTGCCGCGGCCATCGGCTACGGTTTCCACTTCTAAGCCGGCCAGCGGCCCTAACTTGGAGAATTGAGCATGAAAGTACTAAGCATTCTGGCCTTGGCCCTGCTATCGACGGCGGCTCTTGCCCAGAGTAGCGGTGGCCCTACTTCGGGCACCGAAGTGGATACGATCGCGACCTTTACCGCGGGTCCGGGCAGCAATCCAGGAACCAGCATGTCATTTCGCAACGCGCTTGAGAACGCCTTCCAAGGCAAATCAGGCAACAACCGCGACGATCAAAGCTGCAACAAGGATAAAGCTGACTGCAAAGATAAAAACAGCGACAGCAAATAGTTCACGAAAGTCCATCAAGGCACAGAAATCCGTTTCTGTGCCTTTCTTGTTTGTGCAGCCTCAAGGAAACTCTGAAGAAGTGTTGCGAGCGCAGGCAGGTTGCGTGAGGACGGAGCGCAGGAACCGGAGCATACAAACCAGTATGTGAGGATTACGAGCACCGCCCTCACGCAAGATGCCAAGCGCAGTAACTTACTCAGAGTTTCCTTAATCCAGTTTCCAACCGGGCAGATACGGCTCCAGGACTTTCGGCAAGGTGATTGAACCACTGGCAGTCTGGTAATTTTCCAGTATCGCGACCAGCGTCCTGCCCACAGCTAGGCCCGAGCCATTCAGCGTATGAATCAGTTCAGGCTTTTTTGTGGCGTCGCTGCGGAATCGCGCCATCATGCGGCGCGCCTGGTAATCCTCGAAGTTGCTGCACGAGGAAATTTCGCGGTAGCGATTCTGCGACGGCAACCAGACCTCGATATCGTAGGTTTTCGCAGCAACCGCGCCCATGTCACCAGCACATAAGGCAACCACTCGGTAAGGCAATTCCAGCTTCTTGAGGATCGCTTCCGCGTGGCTGGTTAGTTCTTCCAGCGCTTCATAGGATTTTTCAGGCCGTGATGCCTGCACCAGTTCCACTTTCTCGAACTGATGCTGGCGAATCATGCCCTTGGTGTCCTTGCCTGCGGCGCCTGCCTCGGCGCGAAAACACGGTGTGTGCGCGACCCATTTCCCCGGCAGTTCTTCACCGGACAGGATTTCATCGCGCAGCAGATTGG
>JBOICL010000163.1:0-1864 GCA_050740055.1 Stenotrophobium sp. | reverse complement strand
AACAGCCAGCACGCCCATGCCTGGGACTTCGCCGACGCGCCGCTGGTCTATCGCGCGATGCTCGGCAACCAGCTCGGCGACGACGGCGTGCAGCTGCGCTGGGTCGCACCCACCGACCTGCTGCTGGAATTCGGCAGCGAACTGTTGCGCGGCGACGTGTTCCCCGGCGGCGGCAACCACACCAATATCGGCAGCTATACCGCCTTCGCGCACGTCGGCGGCGACATCAGCGACAGCAGCTCCTGGCGCATTGGCCTATCGCAGCTACGTTCAACGCCGCGTGACCGCTCCGACGGCGCAGCCACGCCCACCGACTTCAGCGGCAAGAGCGCGCTGACCATCCTCGACGGCGTTTACAAATGGGCGCCGCACGGCAATCCGGAAGTCACCAACTTCGTCGCGCAGGCGGAATTCTTCTACCGCAACGAGGGCGGCACTGTGATCTACGACCCCACCGGCGCGGACGACAGCAGCCTCTACAACGGCCACCAGCGCGGCTTCTACGTGCAGGGCGTGTACCAGTTCATGCCGCGCTGGCGCACCGGCCTGCGCTACGACCGCCTGAGTTCGAGCAACACGCTGAGCAACGCTACCGCCGGCACCACTCTGGCCACGCTCGCCGACAACGGCAGCCATCCGCAGCGCTGGAGTCTGATGACGGATTTCTCCAACAGCGAGTTCAGCCGCATCCGCCTGCAGTTCAACCGCGACGAATCGCGTCCCGGCCAAGCGCCGGACAACCAAGTGTTCCTGCAATACATCTTCAGCCTGGGTTCTCACCCGGCGCATCAATTCTAGGAGCAGATCATGAGAAAAATTCTTGCCATAGGTTTCGCACTGGCCACATCGGTGCTGACCCTCCCCGCGCACGCGGCGCTCAAGGTGTTCGCCTGCGAGCCGGAATGGGCCGCGCTGACCACTGTGCTCGGCGGCAGCGACGTGGATGTCTACGCCGCCAGCACCGCGTTGCAGGACGTGCATCACATACAGCCGCGCCCCAGCCTCATCGCCCGCTACCGCCAGGCCGACCTGGTGGTCTGTACCGGCGCGGAGCTGGAGATCGGCTGGCTGCCGCCGCTGGTGCAAAAGGGCGATAACCCGAAAGTGAATCCGGGCACACCGGGCTATTTCGAGGCCAGCCATTTCGTCACGATGATGGAAGTGCCGGCGCGCCTCGACCGCTCGGAAGGCGATGTGCATCCCTTCGGCAACCCGCACATCCAGACCGATCCGCGCAACATCGGCGCGGTCGCCAAGGGCCTCGCTGAGCGCCTCGCCGAGGTGGACCCGGCCCATGCCGCGGCCTATCGGCAGCGCTACCAAGCCTTCATCGCGCGCTGGGATACGGCGATACAGAAGTGGACGCGCGCAGCCAGGCCGCTGGCCGGTGTGAAGGTGATCAGCTCGCACAAGGGCTGGAGCTATATGTACCGCTGGCTGGGCATGGAGGAGGTGGGCACGCTGGAACCCAAGCCCGGCATCCCGCCCACGGGTGCGCACTTGGAGGAAGTGCTGGCCGCGCAGAAAACCGATCCGGCGCGCATGGTGATCTACGCCGGCTACTACGACCCGCGGCCGGCCGGGTGGCTGTCGAGTCACGCCGGCATCCCCGCGGTGGAACTGCCGTTCTCGACGGGCGGCATGCCGGGCACCGATGACCTGTTCGGTCTGTTCGACGTGACCATCAGCCAGCTCCTCAAGGGCCTCAAGCAAGCCCCGTCGCCGTGAGCCTCGCCAGCTTTCACTTCGACTGGTCCATCGCCGGCCTGCCCCTGCTGGCCGGCCTGCTGGTGGTATCCACGCATGTGCTGATGGGCCGCAAGGTGCTGGAGCGCGGCATCATCTTCATCGACCTCACCATCGC
>JBOICL010000162.1:0-12787 GCA_050740055.1 Stenotrophobium sp. | reverse complement strand
GAGCGGATCTGGTGGCCCCAGCCGATGTCGGTCTTGGCGGCGTTGGCGGCATCCGCCTCGGCTTCGCGCTTCTGCAGTTCCGCCTCGTACATTCGCGCCTTCAGCTGCTTCATCGCCGAAGCGCGGTTCTTGTGCTGCGACCGTTCGTTCTGGCAAGCGACGACGATCCCCGTCGGGATGTGGGTCATCCTGACCGCGCTATCCGTCGTATTGACGTGCTGGCCGCCCGCACCGGACGAGCGATAGGTCACGGCGGTGAGGTCGGCCGGATTGATTTCGATGTCGATGTTGTCGTCCACTTCCGGCGCCACGAACACCGCCGAAAACGAGGTGTGTCGGCGATTGCCGGAATCGAACGGCGACTTGCGCACCAGACGGTGTACGCCGATCTCCGAGCGCAGCCAGCCGAAGGCATAAGGTCCCTGCACGTACACTGTCGCCGACTTGATTCCCGCGACTTCACCCGCGGAACACTCCATCAATTCGGTCTTGAAGCCCTTGCCGTTGGCCCAGCGCATATACCTGCGCAGCAGCATTTCCGCCCAGTCCTGCGCCTCGGTGCCGCCGGAGCCGGACTGGATGTCGAGATAGGCGTTGGCGTTGTCCATCTCGCCGGAAAACATGCGGCGGAATTCCATGTCGTCCGCCAGCTTGCCCAGCGCGGTGATGTCGCGCGCGACTTCGGCGATGGTCGCCGCATCATTCTCGGCCTCGGCCATTTCCAGCAGGTCCGCCGCATCGCGAAGGCCGGAATCGGCCTTGTTGATCGGCTGGATTACATCCTCGAGTTTGGCGCGCTCGCGGCCCACTTCCTGTGCGCGTTTCTGGTCGGCCCAGAAATCCGGCCGCTCCATCTCGCCGGCGACTTCCGCCAGACGATCCCGCTTGCCATCGTAGTCAAAGATAGCCCCGGAGCGCGTCGAAACGCGCTCGCAGGGCTGTGATCTCGCTTCTGATCTGATTCGGTTCCATACGCGCAGGATGCTTTTGAGGGCGCGAAGTATAGCCGTTCCATCTCCCTTTTCAGGCGCCGTGGGCATAGGCCAGTTGTAACGCGGGCGCGTGACGTGTTAAAAATTCGACGGTCAGCAGACGTTACGCACTGCGGCTGCTATGATTTGTTTGGAAAAACACTTTTAAATTGTCGGAACCGCACAGGGGAGAATTATGAAATACCGTTCCGGTCTGCTGGCCGCGTTTTTGAGCCTGGCAGTAGCCTTGCCAGTTTTCGCACAGAATGACGCTGGAGCCGCCGCGCCCGCGGCAGACACCAGCGCTCCGGCCCCGGACACCAGTGCCGCACCGGCCGCCGCCGATAGCAGCACGGCACCTGCGGCAGACAGCAGTGCGGCCGCCCCCGCGGCGGACGCCAGCGCTCCGGCTGCTGACGCCAGCGCCGCACCCGCCCCTGCCGAAGCTGCGGCACCCGCCGCCTCCGACGCTTCAGCACCCGCCGCGGCGGATGCCAGTGCTCCGGCTGCTGACGCCAGCGCCGCACCCGCCGCTACCGAAGCCGCGGCACCCGCAGCCTCCGACACCAGCGCGCCAGCGGCAGACAGCGGCAGCGCTCCTGCTGCCGACGCCAACGCCGCACCGGCCGCGACCGACACCAGTAGCGCACCCGCAGACACGAGCGCTTCGTCTTCGTCCGACAACGGCGGTGGCGGTGGCGGCTCGGACAGCGGCGGTGGCAGCCACGCCAGTTCGCCGATTCCTGGCCGCGAGTTCTATGTCTCTCCGATGTTCTCCTACGTGCTGGCCGACAAGGCCCGTGGCACCAAGCACGGCATCGGCGGCATCATGACAGTCGGCAAGAAAATGACTGACGGCCTGAACCTCGAAATCACCGGAATGTATGAGAGCTTCAAGGATGACAAGGCGGCCAATAACGCCGGCTACAACGGCACCTTCAAGCTCAGCGGCGTCGGCCTCGGCGCGATGCTGTTCCCGCTGTCCAGCCTGCCAGATCTCTACGGCCTGGTGAACGTGTCCTACGGCGCCGGCAAACGCCTGCCTGGCACGATTCCCAACTACCACACCACCATATTTGATACCGGCATCGGCTACCTCTACCCGATCACGCGCAATATCCTGCTGCGCGCCGAAGCGCGCTTCCGCATGGACGCGCACTTCCGCGAGCAGTCCGGCATCCACACCGGCGACAAGAGCGCCTTCTATGACGGCGTGTTCAACATCGGCCTGCTGATTCCGCTGGGCACCCCTGCGGCGCCCGCCGAAGCCCCGCCGCCGCCGGCTGCCGAAGTCGTGGCCGCGCCACCTCCTGCCGCCGCGCCGACCTGCCCGAACAAGCCCGCCGACATGCCGGAGGGCGCGCCGGTTGATGCCAACGGCTGCCCGCTGGATTCCGACGGCGACGGCGTGCCGGACTACAAGGATGAATGCCCGCACACTCCGGCCGGCGCCAAGGTCCTGCCCAACGGCTGCGCGCTCACGGGCGACTGCCGCACGCCGAAAGCCGGCGAAGCCGTGGACGCCAACGGCTGCGCGGCCAATGGCACCTTCATCCTCAAGGGTGTCAACTTCGACTTCGACTCCGACCGCCTGACCGAGGACTCCAAAGAAATCCTCAACCAGGTCGCCGAAACCCTGAAGTCCTACCCGGACATCAAGGTCGAGGTCGCGGGCCACACCGATGACGTCGGCAGCGAGGCTTACAACCTGGGCCTGTCCGAACGCCGCGCCAAGTCGGTCAAGGACTATCTGGCCAGCCACGATGTCAACGCGGATCGCATGACGCCCGTCGGCTATGGCAAGACCCAGCCGCTGGTCCAGGGCACCACCGAAGAAGACCGCGCGAAGAACCGCCGCGTCGAACTGAAGGTGAAAGAATAAGAATCCGCTGTTGCGTTAAAAACCCGCCGGAACAATCCGGCGGGTTTTTTCTTGAACGGCACTTTTTTGTCCGGCGTGAGCCGAAGATTCAAATCCGGTAAACCTTCAGGCGCAATGGCTTTTCCGGACGCAAGGTCGCTGCCGGCGAAGGCTTTGGCGCTGGTCCCGGCCCACGTTCAAAGCGCACTTGCCGCAGCATCTCCGCCAGCGCCACCTTGGCGTTGATCTCCGCCAGCCCGCGGCCGATGCAGTTGCGCGGGCCGGTGCCGAAGGGGAAGTAGGCGTAGCGCGAAATCCGCGTCTCCCAACCCGGCATGAAACGCATCGGATCGAAACGCGCCGGTTCGGTGAACTGGCGCGCATCGCGGTGCGCCACCCACGGACTCAGGTAGATCGTGCTGTCCTTGCGCAGCGCATAGCCGCCCAGTTCCAGGTCCTCGACCGGTGCGCGGTCAAACACCCAGGCCGGCGGATATAGCCGCAAGGTTTCCTTGATCACTGCATCCAGATAAGGCATCTGCTGAATGTCATCAACGGCGTCCACCTCGGCACGCAGGCGCTCTTGCACGTCCGCATGAGCGGTCAGCAGGTACAGTGCCCAGGTCAACAATTTGGCCGTCGTTTCATAGCCTGCGAAGTAGAGCGTGGCGAGTTCGTCACGAACCTGTTGCGCATTCATGCCCCTGTCATCCCCTTCTTCGCGGGCGCGCAGCAACATCGTCAGCAGATCGCCGGCAGGATGCGCTGCCTGACGGCCCTCGATCAGCTTCCTGATCGCCGCGTCGAGCAGCGCTATCGCGCGGCGCTCGGCGCGATGGCGCGGCGTCGGCAGCCAGTCCGGCAGGGGAATGGACCGGAATCGTCCAGCCATGGACTCGCCGAACTGGCGCATTGCCTCGGTGAGATATTCCTGATCGCCGGTTCCCTCGACGCCAAAAAGGGTCTGTGTCATGACGCCCAGGGTCAGGCGCGTCATTTCCGCATCGCAGTCGATCAACTGATTCTGTCGCCATTGCGACACCATGCGCTGCGCAAGACCGGCAACCAGAGGCACGGCGGCGGCCAGCCGGCGCGAACCGAACGCCGGCTGCATCAGACCGCGCTGGCGACGGTGCAAGCCGCCTTCGGACAGCACCAAACCCTGCCCCAGAAACTTGCCAACCATGCGCCGCGTCATCGCGCTCTTGTGAAACTTGTCGGCGCGCGTGACCAGGATGTCCTGCACCAGATCGGGGTGATTGACCAGCCAGATCACCGCGCCCGGGGCGGGCCGCAGGCGCACCAGGTCGCCATACTTGGCGGCATCGAGCAGGTAGCCCAGAAAATCGCGGCGCAGCCGCGACAGTTGCGAGAGCGGGCCATCCGGCGGCCCCGGCGGAACACGCATCAGCAACAGCCGGTTTCCGTCGCGCAAACCAGTTCCTCGCGGGTGACCGGCTTGAGGAACGCAAACTGCGCGGCTTGCGCGCCGTGCTGCAAACGCTCGTAGGCGCGGCCATCCACCCAGGTGCGTTTGCCGCGCTCGAAAGTCTGGCCCTGATCGTCGGTCACGCTGGCAAACGGGCCGCGATACAGCACCGGGTAGAAATGCGTCTGCTCCGACTCATCCGGCTTTTCCGCGGCGAGCAGGATTTCGCGCATCTCGACGCTGCCCGCAACAAAATTGGGCCGCTGCGCCAGCGTGGAATACTGGATGTTGATGAATCCCGCCCTGAGCAGCGCCGCCATAGGCTCCGCTTCCACCGGCACACGCTGCACCAGCGCGGCCGGTCCCGGCAGCTTAGGCCCCACCGCCGGCAGCGGCGCGGAGGCCACCAGGCCGTGCAGCCTGATCATCCCGCCGGGCTTGAGCGCACGCCGCGTCTCCGCGAGCAGCGCCGCAAAGCTGCCGGATTCCAGCTTGAGGTTGATCGTGCCCTCCAGCAGCACTTCGTCCAGGCTGGAATCCTGCGCGGCGATGCGCTCCGGCACGCGTTCGGTGAGCCGGTGCACCCAGACCTGCGCCTGCACACCCGCGGCGTACGTGGCGGCAAAAGGGCGCGAAGGCAACACCTGCCCCAGTGCCGGCGCGTCGTCGAGCACGACATAGATTTCCCAGTTCGTGCCGTCGGGGTCGGCGGTCCAGAACTTGGTCTGACGCGAGTAGCAGCACTGCACGTTGTCTTCGCGCTGATGGTCGATGCCCGCGCCCGCCAGCCGCGATTGCATGGCCTGCAACTGGTCCAGCGCGGTCAGCCGCAGGCCCACGTGATTGATGCGGCTGACACCCGGCTCCTGCTGCGGTATCAGCGACAGCACCAGTGCCGGATTCTCCAGCTCGAACCTGGCGTAGTCCGGTTCGCGTTTTTGCGGCTCCCGCCCCAGCAGCACGCGATAAAAATTCACGGCATTGGCGAGATCGGACACGTTCAGCGAACAGTGTGCGGCGTTGGCGGTTGGCGCTGGCATGGTGGCTACCTGAAATAAGTCCTGAACTTGCCGTGCTCGGCGTAACGCTCCTTGAGCCAGGCATGGAACTGCTGGTAATGCGTCTCGCGCAGGTCGCCATCGTCCGCCGCGCTGTTGTAGCTCAGATACAGCAATCGCCGTCCGGCCCCGGAAAGATTGGGCCCGGAGCGGTGCGGCGTGAAGCCGTCGAAGATGGCGATGTCGCCCGGTTCCAGCGTCAGGATTTCTCCGCGGGCAGCTTCTACTGTGCCGGCGGGCAGCCGATGAAACTGCCCGTCTTCCGGCGCGAGGCTGCCCTGCTTGTGATAGCCGGCAAACACTTCCACCGCACCGGACTGCGCATCACAGCGGTCGATGGCCAGCATCACGGTGAGAAACGAGCGCGGAAAATCCGCCCAGCCGATGTAGTCCTGATGCAGCGGATAGCCCGGCGCGCCCGGCGGCTTGAAAATCAGCTTGTCCTTGATCAGGCAGGCGGGGTTGTCGTAAATCTGCCAGAGCCGCTCCTTGATGCGACAGTCGCGGGCGATGCGCGCGCACTCCGGCGCAATGTCCGTCACCGGATCGAAGCTGTCGAAACGGCATTCGCCCGTATCCACGTGATCGGCCCAACGGCAGCGGATATTGTTGCTGTGGATCAGGTCCTCGCGCACCAGCAGCCGCTGTGCTTCCTGGTCCAGCGCGGCTACGTCATCTGCAGAAAACGCGCGCGGAACGGCGCAATATCCCTTGTCCTGGAAATCACGGAGTTGCTCAGGCGTCAGCGCGTTCACAAAGTCTGCCGTTCAAAGCTGTATGGACAGATTAACGCCGAAAGTGCGCGGCGGTGCACTTTCACCAACGTAGCCCGACGGCGTGATGCCGGTGAAGGGAATCGCCAGCGGAATGTAGTCACGGTTCAGGGCATTGCGCAGCCAGACTTCCACGCTCCAACGCGTGCCGCCAACGCCGCTGCGCAGGTTCAGCAGTTCATAGGGCGACTGCGAAACCGTGTTGTCCGCCGTGTAGAAATATCCGCCCAGGCGCTGGAATTCCACGCGCAGGTGCGCGCTGGTGCCGCTTCCGAGCGCAATGCGGTATTCGCTGCCCAGATTCATGGTCAGCGGCTCGGCCAGCGGAATATTGTGGCCGGAGACCTCGTTGCCCATGTTCATGCTACCCGCGCCAAACCGCGCATTGAGCGTGCCCAGCGCGGCAAACACATCCCACTGCCGCAGCGGCCGCGCCCTGAGTTCCAGTTCGACACCCTGATTCCGCGCCGTACCGGCGTTAGCGATATAGAACTGCCCCGGCGATCCGAACGGGATATTCAGTTGCAAGTCCTTGAGGTCGATCCTGAA
The DNA here is from genome assembly GCA_050740055.1 of Stenotrophobium sp. Lineage (GTDB taxonomy): Bacteria > Pseudomonadota > Gammaproteobacteria > Nevskiales > Nevskiaceae > Stenotrophobium. The sequence goes on along the minus strand of JBOICL010000162.1, from coordinate 6,146 downwards.
CACGGCGAGGTTGGCGACGAGGCGCTCATCCAGCCACTGGGTCTTGATGCCCGTTTCATAGGCGGTGCTGTGTTCCGGCTCGAACGTGATCTCGCCCGAAGGCGATTGCGGGTTGAATCCGCCGGCGCGGTAGCCGCGCGCGATGGAAGCGTAAAGAAAAACCTGTTCGTTGAGCTTGTAACCAAGACTGCCACGCGGTGAAACCGCCGCATAGTTGCGCGCATCGTTGACGGTCGAGGGCATGCCCAGAGGGACTACAGTACCGCCGGGACCGGGCTGCACGGTTGGTGAATAGAGTCCCACTTCCTTGTGCTCGTAGTCGTAGCGCAGGCCCAGCGCCAAGCTCCACCCACCAGACTCGAAAGTCCCTTGCCCATAAAGACCCGCGCCTCGATCGCGCAGATCAGCAAACAGGCGATCCTGCGCGGGTGGGGTGTTGAGCGGCAAAGGTATGAACGGCGCCTGCGGCACACTGAACGGCACGCCGAGAAACGAGCCGCCGTTTTCCACCAGAAAGGCGCTGTTGATGAAATTGGTCACCTGCTGGTTGTTGTTCTGCCGGAACAGGAACAGGCCGGTCTGCCAGCGCAGGGCAAGATTATCCGTCAGGCGCAGGGGCGCATCCTCTGACGAGTTGAAGCCGAACTCCTGAGTCAGCTGCAAGCCCTTGCGATGGTTCTGGCGGGTCAATTCATTTTGCGGAGAAACGTCGAGGTCGGTGGTCTCAAAAGCGCGGTAGCCCTGCGCGCCGGTCACGGACGAGAAATCGAAGCGGTCGCCGTAAAAATGAACCTGGCCGGTCACATCGCTGATGGCGCGGCGCGTGTAGCCGGTGAAATCGTGATCGACATGATGCGGACGAGCGCGCAGCGCGTCGAGATCGCCCAGCGCAAAATCGCCGTCATGCGCGTCCTCGCCGCCGGCGATCAGGCGCGCATCCCAGTGCTCCGACAAACGAAACAGCAACTGCGCGCGGCCGAACATCGCGGCGCGCGAATCCAGGTCGCGACCGGTGAAGTCGTTGATCGTGTAGCCGTCACGCGCGCTTATGCCGCCGGCCAGCGAACCCGCCAGTTCATCGCCTTCCGTCAGGGGGCCTGACAGCGACAGGTGGATGTCACGCTGCTGGTAATTGCCAAACCCCTGCTCGATGCTGGCGCGCGGCACAAGGCCCGGCGCGCGGCTGCGGATGTTGATGACGCCGCCGAGCGTGTTGCGGCCGTAGAGCGTGCCTTGCGACCCGCGCACGAACTCCATCTGCTCCGTATCGAACAGTTCGACGCTCGAGGTATCCGCGTTGAGCTGGGGAACACCATCGATATAGGTCGTCACGCCCGGATTGGTGGGGCTGCCGCCGACGCCACGGAACTCGGCGATGCTGATCGCACGCGCGGTGTATTCGACGAGGTTGGCATTGGGCGCGTACAGCGCCGCGTCGCGAACGGAAACTACGCCGCGGTCCTTCATCTCCGCGGCGGTCACAGCCGTCACGCTCACGGGTGCCAACTGTGCATTTTCCGGGACTTTCTCCGCGCTCACGGTCACGTAAGGCAGGCTGGCTGGATTCGCACTGTCCGCTGTCCCATACGCCTGCGCGAACGCGGGTGGCTGTCCAGCCAAGGCGGCGCAGACGCCGACGGCCGCAGCGGTCACTTGCAAGACTTTTGCACGCCACGCATACAAGCGTTGCCGCATTCCTTGTGACATTATTCCTGCTTCCCCGGGGTGGCACGCCGCTAAAAATCAGGACCATCCGGCCTTCACCCGCTTCATCCGCCTGGAGCAGTCTTTTTCTGATTGCCTGAATTATGCTGAACTTACGTTGCGTCCCGTGCCGAGTCAAAGTGACCGGCACCAACCGCCGCTCGGCTACACTAAAGGCACACGTATCGTGACATCGGGGAAAACATGAAACGTTTATGGGTGATTCTGGCGGCACTGATCCTGACGCCTGCACATGCGGCAGAAACCGCGCAGCAAGTACTCGCCTGCATGCACGCGAACATACCTTCCACGCTGCGCGTGCAGGACATCGAACTGGCGACCACCGATAGCAACGGCGCCGTCAACACGCTCAAGGGCACCGTGTACGCGATGCGTGAACCCGCCGCGGCGGGCCGCAGCCTGATGCGCGTCATGCTGCATGTCAGCGCGCCGCCGTCATTTGCCGGCGCCGCCTACCTCGTGCGCGAGGAGACCGATTACCTCAAGGACGGCATGTTTGTTTACCTGCCTTCGGTCAAGCGCGTGCGCCGGGTCACCGGGACCTTCGCCGACGGCGCGCTGCTCGGCACCAATTTCAGCTATAACGACTTCAAGCAGATGGAAAACGCCTTCGGCGATTCGGCCGCCAAGCTGGAAGCGCCGGACTCAGTCGACGGACGCCCGGCCTATGTACTCCAGTTCAAGCCGCGGGCCGGGGAGGCTTCCCTCTACACCTCGGTACGCAGCTGGGTGGACCAGAAAACTTGCGTTCCGCTCAAGCTCAACTTCTATGCGGGTACCAAGCTGCGCAAGTCGCTGACCTCGCCGGCCGATGCCTTGCAGCAGTCGGGCAAATTCTGGTACTTGTCCCAGGTCGAGATGCACGATCTGGAAACCGGTACCAAGACCGTCCTGCGCGTCAATCACGTGACCATCGGCGCTCCCCTGTCCAAGAACTATTTCAATCCGGTATCGTTTTATCAGGGCAACTGATGCGAGCCTGAAAAGCCGTTCCGCCGGCGAGAACCCAATGATCACGAATTCGGGCGAGACGACGCTGTGGAAGGGTCATCCGTCGCAGTGGACGCGTTTCCCGGCTTACTGCTTCGCGGTGCTGCTCACGCCGCTGTTCGGCATCGGCCTGATCTACGCGCTGGCGGTTTACCTGCAAACGGTCATGACCCGCTACGAACTCACCAGCCAGCGTCTGCGCCTGCGCCACGGCGTGCTCAACAAGGTGATGCACGAGGTGGAGCTGTACCGTGTGATCGACAGCCCGCTGCTGGCCGAGCCGTTCTGGCTGCGCCTGTGCGGGCTCGGCAACGTGAGCATCTACAGCAGCGACCACACCATTCCGCAAGTCAGCTTGAGCGGCATCCGCGAGGCGGACAAGGTGCGCGAACTGGTGCGCAACGCGGTCGAAACCGTGCGCGACCTGAAGCGCGTGCGCATGGTCAATCTGGAATCGAACTGATCCGGTGCCGGGCGCAGGCCGGTTGTTCCCGCCCGGCAAATGAAAGCGCGTTAAAATCGCCACCCGCTCGGCACTCTGGCCGAGTTTCTTTTGTGTTAAAATACTAACATATTATAAATATAATGTGTATTTTATAACATAAATGAATTCCGTAACGGTGAGAGCGGGTGACTTCTTGAGGGATACAAACATGCGCCTGCTGATCTTGATGATGGGTCTTGCCGCCTCCGGCATCGCGTCCGCCGCAGATGCGCCGCGCGCCACGGCTTTCGCCTGGATGAGCGGCTGCTGGGGCTACGAGAGCGGCGGCAGCCGTTACACCGAGCACTGGCTGCCCGCCACCGGCAACGCGCTGCTCGGCGTGGACAGCCGCGTCGCCGGCGGCTACACACGCGACTACGACTACAAGCGCATCGTCACCTCCGGCGATGGTTTTGATCTCATCATCCTGCCCAAGGATGGCGCCGAACACCGCCTCGGCATGACCAGCCTGCAAGGCAGCAAGGCGCAGTTCGAGAGCCTCGACGATCCGTCCGTTTTCCCGTTCCGCGTTTCTTACGAATACACCGCGCCGGATGCGTTGAGCGAACACCTCGAAGGCAAGGTGGGCGGCCAGCCCGTCAGCACGGTTTTTCCGATGAAGCGCATCTCCTGCACCGGCCCCTGAGCCTCGCACTCCTTCTCACACTCTGAATCCCGATCATGACCCAAACTGCCGAACTCGAACTCTTCCGCGACACTGTTATTCGTTTCTTCAAGAACAACGTCGAACCCCACTACGAGAACTGGGAGCGCGACGGCATCCTGCCGAAAGACCTTTATCTGAAGATGGGCGAGGCCGGACTGCTGTGCGTGGACCTGCCGGAGGAATACGGTGGCATCGGCGCACCCTTCGAGTTCGCCTGCGTGGTGGTGGAAGAAGCGGCGCGCATGGGCTTCCTCGCGCTGGCGTCGAATCTCACGGTGCATTCCGACATCGCCGCGCCCTACATCCTGCACTTGGGCAACGAGATGCAGAAGAAGAAATACCTGCCGCGCATGGCCTCCGGCGAGTGCATCGGCGCCATTGGCATGACCGAGCCGGGCGCGGGCTCCGACCTGCAGGGCATCAAGACTACCGCGACGCTGGACGGTGACCACTACCTCATCAGCGGCTCCAAGACCTTTATCACCAACGGCCAGAACGCCGGCGTGGTGGTTCTGGCAACCAAGACCGATCCGAAAGCGGGCGCCAAGGGCACGACGCTGTTCACGCTCGACACCTCCCTGCCCGGCTTCAAGCGCGGCCGCAACCTCGACAAGATCGGCCTGCACAGCGCGGACACGTCCGAACTGTTTTTCGACAATGTGAGAGTGACGGCGGACGAAGTGCTGGGCCGAGTCGGCGGCGGCTTCGGCCACCTGATCGACGAGTTGCCGCGCGAGCGCCTGGTGCTGGCGGTGTCCGCAGTCGCCCACGCCCAGGGCGCGCTGGAAAAAACCATCGAGTACGTAACCACGCGCAAGGCTTTCGGCAGCCACATCGCCGCATTCCAGAACACGCGCTTCGAGTTGGCCAAGGCCAAGACCGATATCGAGGTGCACCGCGCCTTCGTCGAGAAGTGCAACCGCCAGTACGCCGAAGGCAAGCTCGACGTGCCGACCGCGGCCAAGATCAAGCTCTCCACCACCGAGATGGAAGGCCGCGTCACCGACGCCTGCCTGCAACTTTTCGGCGGCTACGGTTACATGACCGAATACCCGATCTCGCGTTTTTTCTCCGATGCGCGCATCCAGCGTATTTACGGCGGTACCAGTGAAATCATGAAGGAAGTGATTGCACGGTCGCTGGTCGGGCGTGGCTGAACCATCGGTGGTATTGAAAACAGCAGCAGGGACAAAAGAGTAACGAAAGCGGTGTAGTCGTAACCCACGGTGATTCCCTGGAATGCTGGCTGCCTACTGTCGACCCACCGATGAAAGGGTGATGAAAGCCTCGCGGCATCGAGATCATGTGCATGCGGTGCAATATCGTAGATATTTCCTACTTGAATCCTCCCTATTAGCCAAATTTCTACAATAATCCTGATTTTTACCCTTAAAATACCAAGCCTTAAATATTGGATTGCGGCACGAGGACAAGGGAATGAGCACGCGCAACAAATGGCTGTCGAAAACAGGGGTTCTGGCATCGGTACTGCTGGGCACCACAGTGTTGATCGCAGGCTGCGGCAGCAGCTCCAGCAGCGCCCCCAGCACTGCGACCAGTGCGAATGCCAACTGGACCGCGCTCGGCACTCGCGCCCTGACCAGTCAGCCGGGCACCTCCATCACCAGCAACGCCGGTGCCAAGTGGACCGACTACAATCCGGCTACGCTCTATCCGGGAAACGTCCAGCAAAGTACGCAGTTCATCATTATGCCCGACGGCACCCAGCTCGCGGCCTACGTGACGCTGCCCGCCGACGCCAGCGGCAAGGCCGTCGCCGGAACCTTCCCCACCGTGCTGATCCAGACCTCCTACAACGGCGGAGTTGACTCTTACGCGAGCAGCGCTGGCGCAGCGCTGGGCGCTGCCGACCCGTACATCGTCGAACACGGCTACGCCACGGTGGTGGTCGATGTGCGCGGCACGGGCCAGTCGACAGGCTCCTGGGATGCCTTTGGCGCCGACGAGCAGTCGGACTACGGCAATGTCGTCAACTGGGTCACGCAGCAGCAGTGGAGCAACGGTGCCATCGGCCTGTACGGCGTGTCTTACCTCGGCATTACCGCCATCATCACCGCTGCACAGAATCACCCGGCGGTGAAGGCCGCCTTCCCGATCGTGCCGATTGGCGACGGTTACCGCGACATCGTCTTTACCGGTGGGCAGGTCAATCCGACCTTCATCCCGATCTGGCTGGGCCTGATCGCCACGCTGGGCCTGACCGATCCGACACTGGTCACCGACCCAACCATGGGCGTCGCCGCCGGGATGGATCATATC
>JBOICL010000161.1:0-8045 GCA_050740055.1 Stenotrophobium sp. | reverse complement strand
GCGCGCCGCTTGACTCGCTACATCAAGGCTCCCAGCGCAGTGTCAGTTGCACGGTGTCGCTGCGGTACCCGCGGCGGGCGAGAATTTTCGAGGCCGAAGCGGACAACGTGAGGCTGTCGGTAACCCGGTGACGGCCGCCCAGCAGCAACTCGTAGTCGGACACATCGCCGTTGGCGCCGCGCTTGATGAGGTCGTCGTCGCTGCGATGCAGGTCGTAGCGATACGCCGCGCTGCCAAAGACCTCCCCCCGCGACCATAGCGGGCAGGCGGCCTCGATCGCCGCATTGATCTGACTCACGGTTAGCTGCTCGCGGTCAACGTTGATGGTGGTTCCGGCACCACTCTCCGCAAACGCAGGCTGGACTTCCTGGGTGGCGAGGAAACCTGTGTGTGCGGTCAGCGTGACTGCGCCCGCGTCAAAAACGCGGTTGAGGTTGATGGATTCCGTCGTGCGGTGGCCGGAGAAGCCCCCATCGGCCTCGCCGCCGATGACCTGCGCGCGCCGGGTGACGCTGGTACCGGAGCCGGAAACCGCCGCATCAATGGAGGTACGCTGATCCAGCATGTAGGCGCCATAAAGCACTGCCAGCTTTTCGTCGCCGTCCTGAAAGCTGCTCTGGTAAGTCAGGTCAGCATTGACATGGTCATAGCCGACGGCAAAACCGAGAGTGTGACCCGCAGGACTGATGCGCTCCGCGCCAACCAGCAGCGCATTGACGTTTGCGCGATATGGGAAATCGATCGCGGCACCTTGAAAACGAGTATGCAATCCGGAGGCCCACAGCGCCCAGCTTGCCGCCGCGCTATCGTCGATCAGGCCCGAGACGCTGTCGCCGGCGCTGGCGACCTGCATCATCTGCCATGCCGCCTGCCTGTTGGTACCGGCCTCGCGCTCGCGCTTGTGATTCGCTAACAGCGTCATCGGCTCGATACCGAACAGCAGCACTCCAGTGCGGCGGTTCGGACACTGCTGGCCACTACTGGGGGTACAGCTGGTTGGAGGCTGCCCGGGCGGAGAACTGGTCGAGGTCTGCGCTGATGCATCGATGACCCATGAAAAAATCATCAGCCCGGCAGTCAGCAAAAAAACATTCCGGATTTTCAAGGTTTTCGTAAGCATTTAGGGCACCCCCGATGGCCTGAAGACATTTCGTGTCAGATTCTCAACCGCATTCAGCCGCAAGCGCCGTGGCGGAGACGGCGGACTATGCGCATCGGGAACGACAGTGCCGTAGCCCGGCTTATCGACCACGACCGCTCCGAAGGCATTGGAAACCTGGATCGCATTGGTCCCGCCGCCCGGCTGTTCGAGCAGGACCACGCTGGCGCTGGTGTCCGAGATCTCCGCGCCGAAGTAAGTGCCGCGTATGCCGATCGTGGCCACCGGCGCGTGGATATCCACGTCGTCATGGTTCATTTTTCCGATCAGTCCAGTAAGAAAACGGAATGCGCCCTTGGCCAGTTGCAGGCTCATGCGCGCGGCGGCCTTTTCGTAGGAATAAGCGGTCACGGTGACTTTGCTGGAAGGGCCCACGGTTAGCACCGTATCGTCGGTAAACCTGAGCGTCGTCAGGCTCCGCGCTGCGGTCGTGATGACGCTGCCCGCGTAGACCTGTTCACCGATGGACAGGACGCGCGATTGCGTACCCTCCGCGGCCTCCACATGACCACGTAATTCGACCACTCGCGCTGCTGGAGACTCGCTCGCCCATGCCACTTGGGCGGAACAGGCGAAGATTGCCGCAATAATCGCTTTCCCCCACATGTTCCAGCCCTCCACCGAACCGGCAGAACAACCTCTTTTCTGCACTTTGGATCATGTCACAACCGGGCTTGCCGTCAATCCCTCCACATGCTGAATGGCCGGCGTGTCCTCTCCAGCCATTTTGACGAGACCACGCGTACACGGCGCCACGCAACACCTGGCGAGCTGCGCTACCCTAAGACGCCGTTCCCATCGCCTTTCTGGAGAAACCGATGAATACCTTGCGCAATATCCTCATGGGCATTTCGCTGCTGCTGGCCGGGGCCGTCTTTGCGGGCGATCCGGTCGTCGTGGTCCACGACCAGAATCCCGGCAACGGCGCGCAGAACAGCCTCAATATCCAGAAAACCAGCGGCTCGCACTGCGAGGCGATGAACGTGGGCAGTTGCGGCAGTTGCGCGGTGTCCTGCGCGGTAGGTACAGCGGCGATGTGCCGGCCCGGCAAATCCGTCGGGCAGGGTCCGGACGCTTCCTGCGTGCGCGACCCGGTGTGCCAGTGCAAATAAGCTGTCTCTTTATTTCCGTATCAAAATCCGCAAAAGCCGATTGAACCGCCGCGGTTTTCGCGTCGGCACGTAGGAACGTTTTCATGAAACTCGAAACTCTCGCCATTCATAGCGGTCGCCGCATCGATGGCGACTCCGGCGCGGTTGCACCGGTGCTGAACCTCTCCACCACTTTCGAGCGCGCGCCCGACGGCAGCTATCCGCAGGGCCATGTCTATGCCCGCGTCAGCAATCCGAACCGGCTGGCGCTGGAGGAGTGCCTTGCGGCACTCGAAGGCGGCGCGGCGGCTGCGGCCTTCCCGTCCGGCACCGCGGCTGCGCTGGCGATCCTGCAGGCGCTGTCGCCGGGCGATCACGTCATCATGCCCCTGGACATCTACTGGGGCACGGCGGTGATCCTGCGCGACCTGCTCTCGCGCTGGGGCCTGCAATACACCGCCGTGGACCAGACCGATGCGGGCGCAACGAGCGCCGCGCTGCGGCCCAATACGCGCATGATCTGGGTGGAGACGCCGTCGAATCCGCTGATGAAAATCGTGGACATCCGCCAGATGGCGCAGCTCGCTCACGGCGCCGGCGCGCAGTGCGTGGTGGACAACACTTTCGCCACGCCGGTGCTGCAGCGTCCGCTGGAACTCGGCGCGGATATGGTGATGCACTCGACCACCAAGTATTTGGGCGGTCACAGCGACATCATCGGCGGCGCAGTGATTGCCAAACGCGCGGACGGCCTGTTCGAGCGCGTGCGCGATTTCCAGGCCAAGGGCGGCGCGATTCCCGCGCCCTTCGACTGCTGGCTGCTGCTGCGCTCCATCGCGACCCTGCCCTGGCGCGTGCGCGCGCAATGCGAACATGCGGCGAGGCTAGCGCAATTTCTCGCCGCGCATCCGCGCATCGAGGCGGTGCATTATCCGGGGCTTGCTTCGCATCCGCAGCATGCGCTGGCGATGCACCAGATGAGCGGCGGCGGCGCAATGCTGTCACTGCAGGTGCGCGGCGGTAGGGACGAGGCGCTGGCGCTCCCCGCTCGCGTCAAACTGTTCACGCGCGCGACCAGCCTCGGCGGCATCGAGAGCCTGATCGAGCACCGCGCATCGGTCGAAGGGCCGGGGACGCGCACGCCGGAAAACCTGCTGCGCATCTCGGTCGGGCTCGAACACATTGACGATCTCGTCGCCGATCTGGCGCAGGCGCTGGGCTGAGGCAGCTCGCTTGCGGCAACTGGCCACACAGACACTGGCGCTTACTTCCAGGGTCATTAAAAGCATCAAGGATGCGGGGGCATCAAAACTGAGCGCGCGCATATACGGGACTGCTAAGCTCGCGGCTGGCTTTCCAACCGGCATCCTGCAATGAACCTCAAACCCCTGCTGATCGGCCTGATCCTTGCCTTTGAACTGGGCCTCGCCGCCTGCTCGAGGACGACCGCCGACAACTACGCAAAGATCGAAGCCGGCATGAGCCAGGATCAGGTGCATGCGATTCTTGGCAAACCCGACACAGTCTCCGGCGGCGGTATCGGCACCCTGACCATGACCTCGGAAACCTGGAAAGGCGACAGCCAGACCATCAACATCACCTTCGCGGGCGACAAGGTTGCGCTGAAAAATATCGAACCGGCGGCGAAGTAGATTTCATGCGCTTAGAATCATTCACCCGCCCGCGACACGGTGATTTTACGCAGCAAAACAGGTGCGGAAGCGGGCGGTGGAGTACCGAACTTCGCGCTGGTCGCGGGCTTCGGGTGCCTCCCGGCTTCGCCCCGGCCAAGCCCCCAGCTTGGCGTTCGCCAGCATGGACTGCCACTGGCAGTCCATGAAATCCTGGCTCACCCCATTGCCCTTCGGGCAAGCACCGTGTTGGCACCCGCTCCGCTTAAATCGAACGGCGATGATGTTCGTATTTATTGATTTATATATAAATAAATCAATATTATTTAACACTTTATCCAGCATAATCTGCGAGAGCGGGTGAGCCTTTGCCAGCCAGTAAAATCCGCGACGCCGTCACCGCCGTTCTCACCCACGGCGACGAACTGTTCGTCACGCGCCGTCAGCCCTACCTGCCCGCGTTTGGCGGCCACTGGGCCTTTCCGGGCGGCAAGGTGGACGCGGCCGACAGCGACGCCGCGCTAAATCATCCCCTGCTGCAAGGACACTCGCCGCGCCTGATGCGCGCACTGGCGCGCGAGCTGCACGAGGAACTCGGCTACGATCTTTTCGCCGCCGTCGGGAACGGTGACGTACTGGGCCTGCGTGATCTTGGCGAGGCCACCACACCGCCCTTCGTGCCGACACGTTTCTGCACGCGCTTCTTTCACATCGACCTGCGGCGGCGGCCGCAACTCGTGGTGGATACAGCGGAGGCCGCCGAATCCGCGTGGTTGCCGGTGGACGATTGGCGCGAACGCCTGCGCCGCGGTCGCATGCTCGCCGCACCGCCGACGCGCGCGGTGATCGAGTGGCTGTCGGGCACGCGCGTAGACACGCCCCTGCCCGGCTTCGACATGAGCTTTGACGCCGACACCCATATTCCCTGGATCGAGCCGCTGACCGGGCTGCGTATGTTGATGGTGCGTTCGAACACCATTCCGCCCGCCGATCGCACCAACGCCTTCTGGCTCGGCGGTGATGGCTCACCGCGCGTGCTGATCGACCCCTCGCCCGCCAGCCACGAGGAATTGCAGCGGCTCTACACCCTGCTCGATGAATTCGGCCTGGATGAAATTTTCCTCACCCACCATCATCCCGACCACCGCGAATACGCCGACGAGATCGCGCGCCGCTACCGCGTACCGATCGCATGCAGCGCGGATACGCAGGCGCGCATCCGCAAGCGCAGCCCGCATTTTTTCGACGGCATCGAAGTCCGCACCCGCGCTGAAGGCGATGTGCTTACGCGCTGGCAGGACGAGAACGTGATCCTCCACGCCGTGCCCGGCCACGACGAAGGTCAGCTCGCGCCAATGCCGGAGTCGCGCGCCTGGTGCATCGTCAGCGACCTGATCCAGGGCATCGGCACCGTCGTTGTCGGCGGACCCGAAGGCAATATGCGCAAATATTTCGACTCGCTGCAGCGCGTGCTCGACTGGGATCCGGCGGTGATCATCCCCTCACATGGCGGCGCGTTCGGCGGCACCTTCCGCATCGCCGAAACACTCAAGCACCGCAAGCTGCGCGAAAAACAAATCCTCGACCTGCACAACGCCGGTCGCACGCCGCAGGAAATGCTGTCAGAGGTTTATGCCGGCATTGATCCGCGCCTCACGCCGCTGGCGCTGATGAACATCCACAGCCACCTGCAGAAACTGAAGGAAGAAGAACGGCTGCAATAGCGGCCGCTTCAATCTCAGCCGTGCTTGCTCAAGCGCGCAAATTTACTGCGATAGCGTTCCTGCTGCGCCGCGTTGGTGGTAAGGCCGATGGCGGCCTGCATGCTGTCGTTGGCTTGCCGGGTTTCGCCAAGCTGGTTGAGCACCACAGCCTGCAGGAAGAAGAAGCGGGAATCCCTGGAATAAAGCTGGATCGCGCGGCGTGCCTCCCTGTAGGCAAGAGATTCGTCATGCTGGCTGAACGCGGCGAGCGCGAGCTGGTAGTGATAGTACGGGTTCTGGTCGCGGAAGTACTGAGTGCGCTCGCGGAAATCAGCGGCGAGCGTGGATTTTCCGAGTTGTTCGTAGACTGACGCTGCGGTTTCGTAGCCCATCATGCTGTATGAATCCAGTGTCAGCGACCGAGTGACGGCGATGCGTGCCGCGCGAAGGCTACCGTCGAGCAGGTAGAGGCTGGCGAGATTGGTCCACAGATAGGCGGTGTCCGGCGACAGTTCCAGTGCGCGGAGTTGGTAGCGCAGCGCTTGGTCATGGTGCTGCTGCAGCCGCAGTTCCACGGCGCGGTTATTGTAAAACTGGGCCTCTATCTCGGCGTCGGAAATGTCGCGCTGCGCGTAGTTGGGGTCGTAGTCATCGCCGTTGACATCGACGATCAGGAATAGCGGCCCGGCTACGTCGATGCGCGCGTTGACATGCTTGTACAGCAGGGATGTCTGGTCGTCGCCGAGATCCCAGACCGGAGGAATATCCACCTCGTTGAATGTTGCCCGCAAGCCGATATCGCGAGCCAGTGCCACGAACAGCAGCGTGTAGGTCAGGCAGTTGACGCGCCGCTGGCTGAAGGCCTGCTCGGCGGTCAGCGTCGCGTCGGCGTCGTATTGCAGATGCAGCCCGTTCTCTGCGCCCATCGCGGCGGTAAGGGCGTTTGCCATACCGGCGGCGCTGGACCTGCCGCGCGTGGCATTGCGCGCGAACTGGTGCATCTCTTCGGTCACGTGGAGCAGCGAATCGGGAGCTTCCAGCACCGCGCTTCCCTGCGCCGGCAGCATGTCGGCTCCGGCCAGCACCCAAGCTATATCTCCGGCTGAGACCGGCGCTTGTACCGGCAGGCTGGCGCAGCCCGCGAGCACAAGCAAAGGGAAAACCAGCAGCAAGCGCTGAATATTCCGGATGGAACGAGTGACACGTTCAGTACCCATCTTGTGCTTCCCGGCGGCCAGCGGCCGCCACTTGGTACCGAACCAGTCTACGCCTCTACGAACGTCGAAATCTTTAAGCGGGCTGACGGCTATTTGCGCGCCTTGTTCAATCGTGCCTGATGCCTAATCCATTGATTTTTCAGGTATGAATCCTAGCTCTATTTCTCTTTAGGTTTACCAAGCTCCTCCAGCGCCTTCCCCGTCGCCGTCAACAGCGCCTCCGGCCCCACCGGCGCGCCGGTCGCCTTGACCATCCATAAGTCTGGCGAGACGTTGCCGATGCGCGCCATGCGCTCGAACTCGGCGCCGGTATTCTTCGCCTTCTTCATCTGCGCCTCGATCTGGAACGCGATCATGTGGCCCAGCGGGTAGTTCGGCAGGTACAGGAAGCTGTTGATCATGTGCGAGTAGATGCCGAGCAGCACCACGTCTTTCTGATGGAACACAGGTGCGTAGTAGCGGTTCCAGATGTCTTTCGAGATCGCCACCGTCGCGTCGCGCAACTGTGCAGACGTAGCGTCTGGATGTGCGTACATCCAGCGCCAGGTGCCCATGTCCACCAGCGACACGCCGGCTATCTCGTAAGTGGCCCAAAAATCGTTCAGCGTTTTTAGCGCACCGCTCTGGGCGTTCGGCTTGGTCAGGCCCAGCAGTTCCAGGTCACGGTTCTGGAACACGAAGGCCAGCGCCTCGGTGAACGCAGTATTAGGCACGCCGTGCAGCAGCGTGTAGTCGATCTCGTTGAGCGAGAAAGTCTGCTCGACGTTGTGCCCCATCTCGTGCACGGCGATGTTGTAGCCCTTGTAATTCATGCCGCCCTGCTCCACGCGCGTGCGCAGGTGAGCGTGCGCTGAACGCATCTCTGCCCCCATCGCATGGCCGGAGCCGCGCGCCGGATCGACCATGATGTTGGCGGCGAGGTACTGCGCCTTTTCGGCACTGAAGCCGAGTTTTTCGAGCAGTTGCGGAATGTCTTTCTTGTACGCGCCCGCGTCCGGATACTTCTTCGCGACGATGGCATCGAGCTGCGACTCGGTGTACTGCCCGCGCGGGCGAAAACCGTTGTACCAGATGTCGAAAGGCTCCAGCGGCCGGCCCAAGCGCCGCTCGATCAGCTGCCCGGTTTGCACCACATAAGGCGACGACAGCACCTGCTCCAGCATCGCCTGCACGCGCGCTTCGGGAATCTGCATGCCTTCGTCGAAATCGCGCTGGATGTAGGTCGGTGCGGTCGGCGAATAGGG
>JBOICL010000160.1:0-8186 GCA_050740055.1 Stenotrophobium sp. | reverse complement strand
CCGTCCATCAGCGTGTGGTTCTCCCACGCTTCCGGCACCATCATCATCATCGCCTGCGCGATCGGGTAGCCGGCCATCACCAGCAGTTCCAGCGCGTTGTCGAAGCAGGCGGTGTCGGACTGGCCCTCGTAGATCAGCGGGAACAGTTTCTTGAGGTCGTCGCCGAGCACGTCGGATTCCATCACGCCTTCGCGCGCGCGCATCCAGTTGAAGTTGCCCTTGACAGTGTTGATCTCGCCGTTGTGGGCGATCAGGCGGTACGGATGAGCCAGCGGCCACTCCGGGAAGGTGTTGGTCGAGAAACGCTGGTGCACCAGCGCCAGCGCGGAGACACAGCGCTCGTCGCGCAAATCCTTGTAGTACACGCCGAGCTGGTCGGCCAGCAGCAGGCCCTTGTAAACCACCGTGCGCGCCGACATCGACGGCACGAAATATTCCTTGCCGTGAATCAGGTTCAGCGCCTGGATCGCATGGCCCGCGGACTTGCGGATCACGTAGAGTTTCCGCTCCAGCGCATCGGTCACCATGATGTCCGGCCCGTGGCCGATGAAAATCTGGCGGATCACCGGCTCTTTGCTGCGCACGGTCGGCGACATCGGCATGTCGGCATCGACCGGCACATCGCGCCAGCCGAGCAGCACCTGGCCTTCTTCGCGTACCGCGCGCTCGATCTCCTGCTCACATGCCAGTCGTGACGCGTGTTCCTTGGGCAGAAACACCATGCCCACACCGTACTCGCCCAGCGGCGGCAGTTCGACGCCCAGCCTGGCCATCTCCTCACGGTAGAACTGGTCCGGAATCTGGATCAGGATGCCTGTGCCGTCGCCCATGAGCTTGTCGGCGCCGACCGCGCCGCGATGATCGAGATTCTTCAGGATCTGCAAACCCTGTTCGATAATCGAGTGGCTTTTCTGGCCCTTGATATGCGCGATAAAGCCGATGCCGCAGGCATCGTGCTCGTTGGCCGGGTTATACAGGCCGCGCTGATGCATCGCTTGAATGGGGTGCTCCATGGCGCAATCCTCAGGTTTTCCGCCGTGCAGGAAAGCCGAGCATATTGCACCGCAGCAACCTCTGCCAAGCAAAATAATTGGGGTCAGAACCTAATTTATTTGGTTATTCGCCGAATCAATTTTAATTAGGGACATATTAAGTGGCGTTTGCCTAAGACTCCGCCTTGGAGGAAGGCCGCCCGGCACGGCCCCGCGTTACGCGGCGTTGGGTCTGTTTTTGCAGATGATCAACGAAATCCGGCTCCCCAAGGGCCCATCCCTTGAACACCGACTCCGAAAGCGCCGCCTGCTGTTGAGCCGTCACGCCCTGCTGGACCAGCTCCGCATACCCCGCCTCACGCGCAAAGGGTGTATTGCCCAGTTGCCAGACCATCGGGTGCGGCGTGATGAGTTTGTCGCTGCGCTGGCCGATGTAGTGGCCATGACTGGACCAACGATAGTCCGCTGCCCGCGCCACCATGCCGGCACGCACGGGGTTGAGGTCGATATAAGCCATGCAGGCCAGCAGATAGCGCTCGGTCTGGATCAGCGTGGCTTTGTAGCGCCCTTCCCACAGGGTGCCGGTGCGCTGGTGGCGCTTGTTGAAATACTGCACGTAACGCCGCCCAACCGCCTGCATCATCTTCGGCAGGCCGTCCTGGGTCTCGGGCGTCGCCAGCAGGTGGAAATGGTTGGTCATCAGCGCATAGCTGTGTATCGCCACCTTTTCGCGCCGGGCATAGTCGGCGAGCAGGCCGAGCAGCATCTCGTAGTCGGCGGTGTCGTGAAACGTGGCCTGCCGGTTGTTGCCGCGCTGGATGACATGGTGCGGAAAACCGGGAACGGTCAGGCGCGGAAGGCGGGCCATGCAGGATTTCCTCCGCGAACCGGCTCAGCGCAGGCGACGCGGATCGAACAGGCGTTCATGCTCGTCGAGCGCGTAACGGTCGGTCATGCCGGCCACGTAATCGGCCACAACGCGGGCGCGGCCGGTTTTGCCCGCGGATTTTTCGGCGCTGACCGCGGCCCTGAACAGTTCCGGCGGCATCAGCCGCGGATCGCCGTTGAGCGCCGTGAACAGCTCGCGCACCACGCGCTGCGCCTTGGTCGTCATGCGATAGACCTGATGGTGCAGATAGAGATGTTCGCGCAGGAATTTCTTCAACAGCAGATTGTCCTCGCGGATCTGCGCGCTGTAGCCGATCAGCGGTTTTGCGCGCACGCGGACATCCTCGATGCTTTTCAGGCGCGCCCTCGCGATCGCCGCACGCGATGTCTCGAGGAGATCGCCGACCAGCGCGCTGATGATGCGGCGGATGGTTTCGTGACGCTCCTGCTTGGGGTTGAGGTGCTTGTATGCCTTCAGCACCGCGTCGTGATGGCGGCGGAACAGGGGCACCTCGCGCAGCTGTTCGATGCTGAGCAGATGCGCGCGCAGACCGTCGTCGATGTCGTGATTGTTGTAGGCGATCTCGTCGGCGAGATTGGCCAGCTGCGCTTCGAGGCCCGGCTGCTGGCGCTTGATGAACCGCTCGCCGATGTCGCCGAGTTCGCGCGCGCGCTTGAGCGAGCAGTGCTTGAGGATGCCTTCGCGCGTCTCGAAGGTGAGGTTGAGCCCGCGGAAATCCGCGTACTTGTTTTCGAGTTCATCGACCACGCGCAGCGACTGCGCGTTGTGCTCGAAGCCACCGTAGGGCTTCATGCAGGCGTTGAGTGCGTCCTGACCGGCGTGGCCGAAGGGCGTGTGGCCGAGGTCGTGCGCCAGCGAGATGGCTTCGGCCAGATCCTCGTTGAGCGCCAGCGCACGCGCGATGGTGCGCGCGATCTGCGCCACTTCCAGCGAGTGCGTGAGCCGCGTGCGGAACAGGTCGCCGACGTGGTTCACGAACACCTGGGTCTTGTATTCCAGGCGGCGGAAAGCGGCGGAGTGGATGATGCGGTCGCGGTCGCGCTGGTATTCGCTGCGGTAGCCGGGCGCGGATTCCGGATGGCGCCGTCCGCGCGAGTTCGCAGGGTCGGCGGCGTAGGGGGCGAGTGCGGTGCTCATGGGCGCAGTGTAGTGCGGAACGCCGGTTTTCGCGTCACCCGCTCCGTGCCGAATCACATGGAGTGAAGTTATATAATATTTATATTATTTTATAATAGTGAATAATATAAAACTAAACACGAGGCGCAAATGGGCGGAGCGGGTGCC
The DNA here is from genome assembly GCA_050740055.1 of Stenotrophobium sp. GTDB lineage: Bacteria > Pseudomonadota > Gammaproteobacteria > Nevskiales > Nevskiaceae > Stenotrophobium. Next base: position 5,000 of record JBOICL010000160.1, on the reverse strand, counting down.
GCTGAACCAAGGTCGGTATCCCGCCGCCCGCTCAGGCGACTGTGAAATGCGCCAGCGTATTGCGCAGGGCCTTGTCGTCGAAGTCGGCCGACAGCACCGCCATGCCGATGTCGCGCAGCAGCACCAGCCTCAGCTTGCCGGCGGCGACTTTCTTGTCGTGGCCCATCAGGTCGAGGAAATGCTCCGGCGTCATGCCGGTGGGAGGCTTGATCGGCAGCCCCGCCTTGTGCACCAGCGCCGTGCAGCGCGCGGCGGTTTGGGCGTCGATCCAGCCGAGCTGCATCGACATGTCCGCCGCCATGCACAGGCCCACCGCTACCGCTTCGCCGTGCAGCCAGTCGGTGTAGTTGGTGTAGGTCTCGATGGCGTGGCCGAAGGTATGGCCGAGATTGAGCAGCGCGCGCGGGCCGGACTCGCGCTCGTCGAGCGCGACGATACGCGCCTTCAGTTCACAACTGCGGTAGATCGCCTTGTTCAGCGCCTCGGCGTCCAGCGCCAGCAGGCGTTCGAGGTGCTGCTCCAGCCACTTGAAGAACTCGGCGTCGGCCAGCATCGCGCACTTGATCACTTCCGCCACGCCAGCGCGCAACTCGCGCGGCGGCAGCGACTTCAGCGTCGTGGTGTCGGCGATGACCAGCCGCGGCTGGTGAAACGCGCCAATCATGTTCTTGCCGCGTGGATGGTTGACCGCGGTCTTGCCGCCGACCGAGGAATCCACCTGCGCCAGCAAAGTCGTCGGCAGCTGCACGAAGTCGATGCCGCGCTGGTACAGCGCCGCGCAGAAGCCGGTCATGTCGCCGATCACGCCGCCGCCCAGCGCAAGCACCACGCCATCGCGGGCCACCCGGCTAGCAAGCAGCCAGTCGAGGATTTTCTCGGCGTTGGCCCAGGATTTCTGCGCCTCGCCGGCGGGCAGCACCAGCGCGTCGTCCGGCGTCAGCTTGAGCGCGGCCAGCACCGTGTTCAGATAACGGCGGCCGGCGTTGACGTCGGTCACGATCTTGAGCTTGCGGCCGTCCAGCGCAGCGTATTGCGAGGGGTCCGCGAGCAGGCCCGCGCCGATGCGGATCGGATAGCTGCGGTCGCCGAGCTCGACGTTAAGTGTGCGCATGGCCGTGGAACTCAGAACGAACTGGCGGGGCGTTCGAGATGATCCTCGATATCCCGTGCCAGCAAGCGCGCGTTGCGGCCGTCGGTTTGCAGCACCAAGTCCGCGATCTCGCGGTAAAGCGCGTCGCGGGCGCTGAACAGCGACTCCAGCACGTCGCGCCGGTTCCCGGCGTTTTGCAGCAGCGGGCGGTTCTCGGTGCGGATGGTGCGCGCCATCTGCTGCTCGACGCTGGCGTGCAGGTAGACCACGAAGCCGCGCGCGGACAGGAACTGGCGGTTGTCGGCGTCGAGCACCGCGCCGCCACCTGTGGCCAGCACGATACCGCTGCGGGCGCTCAGTTCGGCAATGATGGCGCGCTCGCGCTTGCGAAAGCCCGCCTCGCCTTCTTTCTCGAAGATGAAGGCGACATCCACGCCGGTGCGCGACTCGATCTCCTGGTCGCTGTCCACGAATTCAAGGCCGCGTGTTTCAGCGAGCCGCTTGCCCACGGTGGTCTTGCCGGCGCCCATGGGGCCGATGAGGAAAATATTGCTCTTGTTGGCCATATTCCGGAGATTACGGGCCGTGGAACGCGCTGGAAATCAGGTGATTCCTGCATCGCCACGGCTAAAAACCGCGCGAGTATACCCAACAGCGGTCAGAACGCGCGCCCGGCGCCGGTTTTTCCGCCGGCACCGGGCATCGGGGGTCAGTTGACGTGCAGTCCGTCCTGCAGAATCTTGGGCGTGATGAAAATCAGCAGTTCAGTTTTGACGATGCTCTTGGAGTTGGTGCGGAACAGGCTGCCTAGCAGCGGCAGGTCTCCCAGAAACGGAACCTTGGTGACATTTTTCTCGGTGTCGTTCTGATAGACGCCTCCGAGCACCACTGTTTCACCCGTTTTCACCAGAACCTGGGTGTTCACACTTTGCGTATTGATGGCGGGTGCCGAGCCCGCGCCGGTCAGCACGTTCTGGCCGAGCGTATCGTTGTGGACGCTGAGGTCCATCATGATGCGGTTGTCCGGGGTGATGTTCGGCGTCACGGTTAGCGTCAGCGAAGCCTTCTTGAACAGGGTGGTGGTGCCGACGTTGCCGGAGGTGCTCTGGTAGGGAATTTCCTTGCCCGACTCGATCTCCGCCTGTTTGCCGTTGGCCGTGATCACGCGCGGCGTGGCGATCACTTCGCCCTGGCCCTCCGCCTGCATCGCCGACAGTTCAAGATTCACTAGGTAACTGCCCTTGAGGATTGCCAGCGCAAGGCTGCCAGCGGATGTCGCGGTCGGCAGGTTGACGTTAAAGTCGTTGATGGGCGGCGCTACCGGGAAAGTGCCGCCGGTTCCGAGAAAGTTGGTGACCACGGTGCCAGTGCCGGTCGAGGTGCCGGAAGTGGTGATAAGGCCGTTGCTCCCCAGTGCGCCGGCTGTGGTGACGCCAAAGCGCGTGCCGAGCGCGCGGCTGAAATTGTCGCTGGCATTGACGATGCGCGATTCGATCAGCACCTGGCGCACGGGAATGTCGAGCTTGCTGACCAGGTCGCGGATCTCGGCGATCTTGTCGCGCGTTTCCAGCACGATCAGGGTGTTGGTACGGTCATCCACGCTGACGCGGCCGCGCTCCGACAGCAGCGAAGACTTGTCCGAAGTGATCAGCGTCTTGAGATCGGCGGCCTTGGCGTAATTCACTTGGATGAGCTCCGAACGCAGCGGCGCTAACTGCACCTTCTGCTTCTCGGCCTCCATTTCAACCTTGTCGCGTTCCGCCATTTCCGCCAGCGGCGCGACCTGCATGACATTGCCCTGCCGGCGCATGCCCAAGCCCTTGCTGCGCAGGATGATGTCCAGCGCCTGGTCCCAGGGCACGTTCTGCAGGCGCAGCGCGATGTCGCCGGTGACGCTGTCGCTGATCACCATGTTGACGCCCGCAACGTCGGCGATGATCTGCAGCAGCGAGCGCACGTCGACACTCTGGAACGACAGGCTGATGCGCTGGCCCGTGTACTGCGGCTGCTGCCTCTTGCGCTCGTCCGCCTTCTCCGGGGTCAGCGGCTGCAGTTCCAGGGTGAACAGATTGCCGGACTGGTAGGCGACCTGCTCGTAATCGGATTTTTCGATTGGCGTGATCACGATTTCGGCGTTGATGCCGTCGCGCTGCACATCGACGAATTTCACCGGCGTGGCGAAATCCAGCACATCCAGCCGTTTGATCAGGCTTTCCGGCACGGCGGTGTTCTTGAACCGCGCGATGACCTTGCCGCCTTCCTCATGCACGTCCACCGGCGTGTGGTCATCTGCAAGCGTCACCAGCACGCGGCCCTCACCTTTTTCACCGCGGCGGAAATCGATATTGGAAATCTGTCCGCTGCCGGATTGTGCCGGCGCTGGTCTTGCAGTGGATACGAAAGCACTGGCCGTGCTGACCGGGGCGGAGGTGTCCGACGTTGCAGGATTGCCACCCAGTTGCAGGAAAATCTTGTTGCCGTCGACGCGCACCGTATGCGGTAGCAGTTCCGACATTTCCACGACGACACGGGTACGCCCCTTGGCTTCGGCCATGCCCACCGCCTGCACCTTGCCGACGCCGATCTTGCGGTAGCGCTCCGGTACCGAGATGCGCGTATCCGGCAGGTCCATGGAAAGCCGGGCGGGTTTTTCGATGGTGAAGACCACCGGATCCGGCGCGGGTTCGGACAGGGTCAGCGTCAGCAGCACGCGGTCGCCGCTGAGCGCGACGAAATCGACGGATTGCAGGGCGCGCGTCGCGTCCGCGAGCGCTCCGGTGGAGAACAGCATCGCGCCGAGGGTCAGCAGCAGGCCCAGCCCGCGGCCTCGCTGTTTCAGAATATTGGTGGTCAGGTGCCTCATTTGCATCTCTCCCTGTATTTGCCTACTGCTGCGCCAGTGCGATGCTGGCGGGGCGCTGCATCCAGCCGCCGAAGCCATCGGGAATGATCTCGGTCAGCGAGACGTCGGATTCAGTGATCTTGATGATGGCGCCGTAGTTCTGGCCCATGTGGTCGCCGCTGGTGACGCGATGGATGACGTTGTCCGGGGCCTTGACCAGCGCATAGGTCTTGCCTTCGAAAACGATCGTGCCGACCATGCGCAGGCTGTCCAGCGGGAATTCCTCCAGCGGTTCCTTGTTGCGGTGGATGTCGGGATGCAGCCCGTTGCCGCCGCCGGCGACGCCATTGGACTGGCGCTGCGGTTCCTGAGGCACGAACGGATCGCGGCGTGTGCCGGGAACATAGGTGAAGGCTTCATACTGCTTGATCTGCGGAATCGGCTCGATCTGGGTCGATTTCTTGGCCTTTTCCTGTGCGACGAACTGTTCGAGATCGCCCATGCCGCTGCCGCAGGCGGCAAGCGCGGCCAGCAGAACACCAGAGAGCACAAACCTGGCGAAGGTGCGGATCATTTAGCGCCTCCCGGTTTCTTGGGCGCGCGGGCGGCGATCTCATCCTCATCCAGGTAACGGTAGGTCGTGGCCTGCGCCTGTATGCGCAGTTCGCCCACCGCGCCCTTGCCGCCAACCGGATGGATGTCCACATTGTCGATGGTCACGATGCGCGGCAGCGCAGCGATGCCGCTGACGAAAGTGCCCATCTCGTGATAGGTGCCCAGTTCAATGATCTGGTTGGGTATCTCGGCGTAAAACTCCTTTGGCACTTCGGCTTCCGGCTTGAACAGTTCCTCGTCCAGGCTCGAAGCGACGCGAATCCGCGAGATGTCGTTGAGCAGGCTGGGCACCTCGGTCTTGCTCGGCAACTGGCGCAGCATGGCGCCGAAGGACTTTTGCATCTCCGCGAGCTGTGCCTTGTAGGCGTCGAGCGCCGCGACCTTCTGCTGCTTGCGCACGAACTCTGCGCGCAGGTCTTTTTCCTGTGCCTGCGCCTGCGACAGTTCATCGAG
>JBOICL010000159.1:0-1017 GCA_050740055.1 Stenotrophobium sp. | reverse complement strand
GCGTGCGCCTGATCTCGTTCGCCGTGCACTGGATCAAGGCCGAAATCCACGAATACATCCTCAAGAACTGGCGCATCGTCAAGATCGCCACCACCAAGGCGCAGCGCAAGCTGTTCTTCAACCTGCGATCGAGCAAGAAGCGCCTGGGCTGGATGAGCCAAGCGGAAGTCGCCGCCGTGGCCGCCGATCTCAAGGTCAAACCCGAGGAAGTGCTGCAGATGGAATCGCGCCTCGGCGGCCACGACGTGTCGTTCAGCGCCACGCCGGCCGACGGCGAGGAGTCCTACGTGCCGGAAGATTACCTGGCCGCGCAGGGCGACAGCTACGCCGCGCTCGACGAAGCCGAATGGCAGGAAGAGCGTGAGCAGAAAATGCGCGCCGGACTGGTCGCACTCAGCGACCGCGAGCGCGACATCCTCAAGCGCCGCTGGCTCAGTGACGATGGCGAAAAAGCCGGCCTGCAGGAACTGGCCGACGAATACGGCATCTCCGCCGAGCGCATCCGCCAGATCGAAACGGCGGCGATGAAGAAGCTGCGCAAGTCCATCGAAGCCTGATCCGAACACCTAGCTCGCGCAAAAGCCTGGCATGTACTGCCAGGCTTTTTTATTTCTCGTTTGACGGCGGCTTGGGCAAGGGCGCTGCACCAGAACCAGGCGAATCCAGTTTTAGCTTGTCCTTCTCGATCTTGGACGCATCGGCCTTCGGTGCATTGATCCCGCTGCGCGCGGCGTGGCCGATCAGCTTGTTGCCGATGCTGATGCCCGCGTAAACGCCGTCGGAAATGGCGTCGTGGATGCGCCGCACCTGGCGCGTGGTATCGCGCGTCGCGGGAATATTTTCGAGGATGGTGAAGGGAATCGCGGCGATGCCTTTGTGGATGAGGCGCACGGCGGCTGTGCCTCCATCCACGGCGCTTTCGGCCACGGCCTGCGCGGCGGCGATCTGCTGGCGCGCCTCGGCGACGCGGCGGATTTCCTCGCTGCGTATGCGCGCGCGGTAGTGCAGCGCATCCAC
>JBOICL010000158.1:0-8612 GCA_050740055.1 Stenotrophobium sp. | reverse complement strand
GGCGGCAGCCTGCCGCCGCTCACCCTGCTGATTCTGGGCCTGCTGGGCGCAATACGGGTGAAAATCAAAAAACGCAGCCTGGACGGATAATCGCTGCGTCCGGAATCAATACGTTTTTGCACTCGCGCTAAAATTCGCGCGCTCCACGTTCCTTAAAACTGGACCGCCGCTTACGCCTTGCCTTGCCTTGCCTGAGTGCGGCAGCAAGCAGCGGCTTGGCCCAGGCAGGGACTTGATCCAGCGGCACATGCTGCACAATCCTGCCGCCAGACATTTGCAACAGCAGCAGGGGTGCCGGGCAGCCACGCCGCTTCGGATCGGACTCGGCGCTGTTGTCGTAGATTCGCAGACTCGTCAGGTGCGGCATCAGCCTGATGAGATTTTCCCGGCTCGTCACATATCGCTCACGAATCTTCTTCTCGGGGATGTCGTGGCCGCCAGCCGCCACGCGGCTGTTGACACGCTGGATGTGCAGCTCCGGCGAAGCGAGACCCACGTAGGAGACATGAATCTCCGCCCCCTGGTCGGCACCGGCGAGTAGCATTGCCGGAATCGTATTCGCGCCGAGTGTCGTTTCAAAAGCGAAGAACTCGCCATTCGCCAGCGCGCGCTCAAGACCACGCCTCCCCAGATCCCAGGCCTGTGCGTTGGCTTGTTCGCGAGACATACCAGGGTTGCCGTCGTACAGCACACCTGCCGCGGAGTCAGGGTTGAAGAATTCGCCGCTGCTGCTGCGTATGGCCTCGCCCGCCACGCTGCTTTTCCCGGCGCCGTTAACCCCGGCCAGGACCACGATGCGGGCAGACATTATGCGTGGCGTCTCGCAGCCGGCTTGCCGCGCAGGGGTGACAGGTCAAGGGCATCGATTGTCCTTTCGGAAATACCTGGCGTCTGCATGCGCGCGTACATGGCGTCGAACTGGCGGGTGAGCGCGTCGAGGTTCGGCATGGCCGCCTTTTCGAGCTGCGCGTACCGCTCGATCGTCATCAGCACCATCACCGGTTCATCGTGCTTCGTGATCACGGCAGCGCCACGTTTCATCACCTCGCGGGTGATGGAGCCGGCACCGGTGGCCAGGTTTGTGGATGAAAACGCCGGTAACCCGCTGACCGCGCGGGCCACATCTGGATCTTGAATCTTCATGGTCAGGCTCATAACAAAACCCTCGCTTCGACTAATGCGTAATATACGTAAAATATATAATTTATGCAATTATGAAGTGAGCCCTTGCCGTGTCTTCTCCGGGGTCAAGCCAGCGCAAATAGGAATCCCTAATCCGTCGCACTGAAATCCGCTTGCGCCGGTATTCCGGCAAAACCCGGAGCCTTCACTTTCGCAGTTGCAATCCCATGACCTTGAGCGGCCAGCGCTGCTCCAGCGCGGCTAGACCTGCCCTAACACGCGTGCGCCATCCCGGCCCGCGACTGACTGCATCCTCCCAGGCCTGATGAAGCGCACGCGGATCATTGGCCGCCATGTATTGGAACAGCGCCGCCGCCTGCTCGATATCCTTCCGCGCTTTCGTGCGATAGCGCGCATCCCGCTCGCCATGCACGATGAGCTTGTGAACGGCGTAACGCGCCGGCGCGGGCACACTGACCACTGCATAACGGCCGGCCCCGTCCATCAGCACATTCTGCGTAGGGCTTTGCACCAGGTAGTCCATGAATTTCAGCGGCTGCGCCACCACCGACAGGGCATCGATCCGGCGCGGCTTGCTCCCACCTCGGCCCAAGGTGGTCAGAAAGTCGACCTGGAAATCGGGATCGCCTTGCAGCGTATACGTCGGCCCGGCGTCACCGGCAAACGTCTGCGTTGGAATGAATCCGGACTCAAATGCCGTCAGCGCGTCGTGCAGATTCACTTCCGGGGCATTCGGCACCGCGATCGACACGTTCTTGCTGGGCACAGCCAGATCGACATCCATCGTGCGGTCTCCGCCAGTCCACTTGACCCCCAGCATGTTTGCGTAAGCGCTAAAGGCATGTGTGCCGACCAGCACGCCGCCGGCGCGGAAGAAACCGAAATCGTTCAGGCGCCCGATCAGCCGCAAGTGCCTGGGCAGTAGCGCCGTCCCTCCATGGACTGCGTAGGCACGCGCCAGGGTTTCCACCTTTTCCCCGTTTGCTGCCTCCTTTTTCTTTTCCACCAGCGCCCGCACGCGGGCATCGTCCGGACCCACATAGATTTGCCGGACTCGTGTGCCTTCCCGGAACACGAAATACCAATAGCCGCTCCCCTTCACGGTCTTTTTTGAAAAACTGCCGCGGAGTTGCGTCACGCTACGCGACACGTACTCGGCCAGAGCCGCGTCCTGCAACTGCGCGTAAGCAGTCTGGGCTGTGGTGGAGAGTTCGGAATAAAGCATGAACTCAGTTATACAACAAATATAGTAAAAGTTGTATAACCGTTCACTGACTTATTGATCCGGCACTGTGAAGTTTTTAGTTTCCGTTCGGGCTGAGCCTGTCGAAGCCCCTTCACCCTTCGAATCTCAGGGCAAACGGACTCCAAATTTCATCGGGCCGGATCAATAAGAATCAATAGGAATCAATAGGGTCAGACACGATTGATTACTTCGATCGATCATTCTTTCTGGTCCTTCTGCTTTGGTCTTCCCGCCCCGCGCCGCTTGCCCCCACGTGGCAAGGGCATTACGCGCCTTTGGGTGACTGCCTCAATCTTGCGCTTGAACCGCTCACTGCCCGGTACCCATCCCTTGTTGATGGCGTCGCGCATAGCGGTGAGATCGTCCTCCCCGATATCTACCCGAAACAGCTTGCGGTAAACCGCACGCCGCGAGCTTTCATCCAGACCCAGCGCCTGATAAAGCGCATGCGGCTGGAGTAGTTCGTCGGGCTTGCCATCGGCGTTGAAAGGATAACTCGACCATCGATAACCTCCGGGATGCGTAACCATGCCGGCGCGCACGGGATTCATTTCGATGTATCGGTAGCAGGTCATCAGGTAGCTCTCGCTATCCATCGGCACTGCCTTGTAGCGGCCTTCCCAGAGCGTGCCGGAACGCTGGTAGGTGTAGTTGACGTACTGCACGTAGCGGCGCCCCACCGACTGCATCAGCTTGGAGATGCCATCGGCTGCCTCGGGCGTCACCAACAGATGTACGTGATTGGTCATCAGTACGTACGCGTGAATGGCACAGGAATGGGACTCGCAGCCTTCACGCAGACACTTCAGGAAGAAACCATAGTCTTCCGACGCAAAGAAGATGGGGCCGCGGTTGTTACCACGCTGGATAACGTGCTGCGGCTGGCTGGGCAGGCCATAGCGGGGTAGACGAGCCATTCAGATGCCTTCGTGTGATTCGGGTGAATTTTACATTATTCAATCGTGTCTGACCCCATTGATTCATTCAGACAAGGGACAGCCGTTCAGCCATTCGCGTCTGCCAGCCGGGGCCGGTCGCTTTCCAGCGGGCCAGCACGTCATCGGACAGACGCAGCGAGATCGCCGTTTTTGGCGGGCCGAGGCGGGGACGGCCGCGCAACTTGCGTTGTAACGAAACCGGCAAGCCGGAAAACGACGCTGCACGGGCCGTAGTCTCAGCCGTCCACTCTGGGTTTTCCGCGTCAATCAGTGCGGGATTGAGTTTCTTTTTCATACCGTTTCACCTCACGTTTGTTGGCTTTGCGCAGACTGATAACGCGGATGCCGCGCGGGCTTTCCACGAATACCAGCACATGCAGCCGGTCGGCCACAAAACCTCGCGCCTGAATGCGCGTTTCTCCGTAATCCTTGCGCGTGTCCACGCAAAACTGCGCCGTCTCGAAATCGAACCCCGCCGCCAGTTGGAACGGCAACCCGCGTAGCATGATGTTCCGCTCGTTTTTGACAGGATCAAATTCGATTTTCATTTAGATTATTGTATATACGTATATGTATAAATAATAGTTCCACGGAAATCTTTGACGAGAACACTCGACGTTATTCAATCGTGTCTGACCCCATTGATTTGTGTGACCCCATTGATTTGTGCCATTGATTTGCGCACTCAACCGCCAGACGGCCACGGCATGACGCTTACCTTTGTTCTCAGCAACGCGCACAAAAAAGAGGGGGCCTTGCGGCCCCCTCCAGTGTTACAGAAACAGCTTTTGGTGAATCAGCTAACCATTCAGATTACGGCGTGGCCTGCTGAATCATCTCGAAGGCCGGAACCGGGCTGGCCTTGCTGTCGTTGTCGCCAATCGCACCGTTCGAACTCGGCGTCGCGCCGATTACGAAGGTTTCAGGTGCTGGCGGAGCAACGCCGGTCGGGATAAACGCGCTGCTCAGGTGCGGGCCGAAGTTGCCAGCCGCGGGCACCGTGAGCACAACGGTCGTAGCGTTTTCAAGCACATCGCTGCCGCCCGCCGGAGCCATCCAGAACACGTCGCCAGAAGCCGGCTGCTGTCCTTGCGAGCAAGGTGCCGCAGCGCAACCAGCAGCATTGAGCGTGTTGAAGCCCAGCGTGATGGTCGTCGCCGTGTTGTTGAACACCTGCACACCGGCGCCGTTGGTCAGCGTGGCGCTGTTGCAACGTGCACGCAGGCCATAGGTGCCACCGCCAAGCGGCTTCAGCAGCGAGAACTTGCCCGCTGTACCGTTGGCGTTGGATCCGGCCGCCGTCACGGAGTTGTCACCGCAGAGATAGCTCAGGATCTGCGAGGGGGTCAGCGCACCACCGCTCGGTGCCGGCAACGGTTCCAGGTCAAAATCTTTCTGACCGGCGAACTGTGCCGCAATGAGCAGCGGATGAGACAGCGTGACCGTGCAGGTGACCGTAGAAGAAGCCGCTGTCAGACCTGTGCAGAACGGTACGCCCGGTGCCGTCACCAACTGGAACGGCCCAAGGATGTTGGCCACTGCGAACAGCGGATTCTGGAGTCCCAGTCCGGTGTTCGCCCAGTTGCCAAGCGCAGCCGCACCTGTCGTGGTCGCCCAGGTGTTGCCATTGGGCAGGCCAAGCGCAGTGTTGTTGGCCGTATCCGGCACATTGTAGTACTGCGCGCCGCCATGAGTCGGCGTAGGCGAAATCGCCGCGGCCGGCAGCACAGTGGCACTGCCCAGACTGGCAGCGGTATACGCGCTTTCGGCATAAGCCGGCAGCGGCGAAGCCACATTACCACCCAAGCAATCCGACACCGCGACCGCAGCATTACCCGGTTGAGCGCGGAAGTTGCTTGCCGGCACCACAACCTCGGTACCGGTGCCGTTCGGCCCCGTCTGCAGCACGATCGCCGGAGTGGGCGCGACATTCAGGAACGCCAGGCTCATCGACTTCGCAGCGCAGGTGCCTACGGCGTCCGTGAAGACGATGTTACCCGTGAGCTGAATCGGCTCGTTGAAGTCGAACACGAAGTTCGTGCCGTCAAAGAAGCCGCGAGACATCAGCGGCGGGAACTCGTCCACCAGCTGCACCTTGGCGTTGGCGTTGTTGGCCGCCGTCGCCATGTTTGCGGGCGTCGCCAGATCCTGCACAGCATTGGTCAGATCAAGAACCACAGGAGTGGCGCTGCGGGCATCCGCTTGCAGCTTGGTCAGGTCGCTGACCTTGAACGTCACCAGGTTGACCTTAGGCAAGCCGCCGGCAACCGGCCCCGTCAAACCATTAGCCTTCTGGCTGGCCTGGTTGACCACACCGTAAGCGCTGAGGCTGGCGTTGGTGCCGTTATAGGCCGGCGCTGTGGCGGTCAGGGCGACCGGTTCGCTCATCGCGACGCCGAGGGTAATTCCCTTGAGCGTCGTGCCCAGGTAGGTCCCCATGCTGGTGGCGTCGGCCAGCACGCTGGTGAGAGCGTGACCAACCGTCCCCACAGCATAGGCTGTGTCGCCGGTGCTGGTATAGCCGTTGGCCGTGCTCACACCGAAATCGTTCACGAAGCTGTCGCTCTTATACGGTACGCCACTGCTGTAGCTGACGTTGCCCGCCTGCGGAGACACCGGATACAGGAAGATGCCGGTGTTTGAACCCGTGGTGTTGAGCACGCCACCGCCCGCACCGGTTGACGCGCCCGCACCGGCCGCAATGGCCTGCTGCAGGAGCTGCACACCCGTGGTGGGAGGAACGTAGTCTTGCAGCGTGGTCGCGGCGCTGGTGCCGAGGAGACCGCCAGTGGCGCGCGTGAAGGCCACCAGGGAATCGCCGGGCATGGCCACATCGGTGGTGAGCTGCGTGTTGGTCAGGCAGGCGCCGCCATTGAGTGCGTGCGGGTCGCAGATGCTCTTGACGTAACCGACGCTGTAGAGGCCACTGCCGCCGTCACCGGAGATGATCACGTCGAAGCTGTAAGGCAGCGTCGCACCGGCAGGCGGCGCAAAGATAAACCACTCGTGTCCGCTGCCGAGGGAGGACGCCGCCTTGGCGACGCTGCTGACAACCGAGCCTCCCAGCGTGGGCAGGCCCGCGCCGGTATTGACCGGGAAGAACAGCACATCTAGCGGCTGGCCGCTGCGCTGCAGCGAAAGCGCCACATCGGTCGCACCCACCGGGATGGTCACCGTCGCACGCGCGATATTGGTGAACACGCGGTCGGTGCTGCCGGGAACATTCGAAATGCTGCAAGGACCCGAACCGCGAACAATTTCAAGGTCGCAGGTCAGGTTGGCCGCAGCATCAGACGCCGGGGTAACGAACGGCACCGTGGTGTTGCCCGCCTGGCTGTTGAACTGAAGAACCTGCTTGCCATCCGGAGAATGTGCCGAAATGGTATCGCCAAGTTTGTCTAAGGTCGTCAGCGTAACGCCGGTCGAATCGAACACGTTGGTCAGGGCCGACGTGGTCAGGAACGCAGCGTCGGTCGCCTTGGTAGGCGCCTGCGCGGTGACTTGGGCCACTGTCGGAGCAGGTGCCGTGGTCGAAACCGGCGTAAAGGTCATAAGGCTGATGATGTCGGCCGTAGCGGTTGCGTTCAGGGCATCATAGCCAATGCCAGTGGGAATGCCGCCGGTGCCGGCCGTGTTGGTGGTAACCGGCGGGCAGAAGCCCGTATTGCAAACACCAGACCCGGTAGCTGCTGCGCTGCCGCCGGACAACAGGGTAACGTCATTGCGGTCCAGCAGCGTGTTGCCGGAGCCGTCTTTGATCGCCGTCACCGGAATCTGCACAGACACAGTAGAACCGACAGGCAAGGCGCTGGCCATGGTAATGGTCAGTGTGTTGCCGCCAGTCAGAACCGCAGTAGCAATAGCGGCTGCGGTCGGGCTGGGGGTCCCCAAGCCGAGTACGACCAGCGGAGGCTGCGTGCTGTCGTAAGTGACGGTTTCGCTGAAGGTGATGACCAGAGCATTGGCGCCCGTACCGGTTACGGTGCTGTCAAGCTGGCCCGGGCTGAGGTTCGGATTGATCACGTGCGCAACGCTGCTCACGTAGGGATTGACCGTGTCGCCGACGTTGGCCGGGGTTGCCGAAATCGAAGACAGCACAACCGAGTGGTTGCCCTGCACGATGGTGGCAAAGGTCAATCCGTTCAGATCCGCCGCATTTGGCGGAGTGGCCGCAGGGACGCAGGCCGGCGGCGGCGCGCTGGTATTCCCCGCCAGCTTGTAGGCAATGGCCGAACCGCCAGCATTGGTGCCGTCGGCATCCATGCGCAGGCAGGAGTTGTTGGGGACATTGGTGAACGTGAAGGTGCCGTTGGCGCCCGTCGTGGCTGTCGCCAGGATGCTGCCGGTCGCGTACACAACAGCAACGCCAGCGCCCGTGCCGGACTGATCAAAATTCGCAGCAAGGAAATCCAGCGTTACGTTCGTGCCCACAGGAACGCCATTGCCGGTCGCCGCATTCACGATGCTGCCCGTAACCGTGGTGCCGAGAGCGGGCAAACGAACGATGCCTGCGCTGGCTGTGAAGCCATCAATAAAGATCGTCTGCGGATTGGTCTGTGTATTGCCGGCCACGCCGCTGGTCGAACTGGTGATCTGCGCCTGCGCCAGGACGGCAAGTGACGCGCCGAGGAAGCCGGCGGGCGGCACGATCTGAACGGTGATAGCACCGTTGCCAAAGGCCGGACTACCGGGGTCGGCGGCCGAAGCCTGGTTCACGACCACATTGGGCACCGTGTACTGGCCGCCCGCATTGGTGGTCACCGGCGTCATGCCGTTGACATAAACCTGTGCAGCAGGAATGGGGTTGCCGGAGTCGTCCAGAACGGTTCCGGTCACTGTTCCCGTGGGTGCGTGGAAGGCGGACGTATTGCCGCCAGTGGTGCTGCGGTCGCCGCCGCAGCCTGCAAGACCGATGCTTGCACTCACCGCAAACAGCGCAGCGATTGCAAGACGCCGGCCGGGACTCTTAGTCCCAAACTGACAATCTTTCATTGAGAATCTCCTTACTTTGGCGTGTGCCATGGTTGTGTTGTACCAAATACCCTTGATTAAAAACTTACCCACGGGAGTGGGACACAGCAAAGGGGAAGTCTTAATGGCTTGCCCCCGATTACATCAAGACGAACGGACGATACCACACTGATAAACGGAAAAGATAGATTGTTGAAATAAAAATTTTCGCAGTGTGCGGTAGGTCACAAAAGCTTGCGCTGAGTGCTGAGTGCTGAGTGCTGAGTGCTGAGTGCTGAGTGCTGAGTGCTGAGTGCTGAGTGCTGAGTGCTGAG
>JBOICL010000157.1:0-3483 GCA_050740055.1 Stenotrophobium sp. | reverse complement strand
ATTTCCTGGACGCAGGTCGAAACCGGCTCGGCGATCACCTGGAAATATCCGTCCTGCATCCTGCGCGGCGACCACTCGGTCGGCGAGTTCTACAGCGTGGCCGTGACCAATCACATGCAGCAGGCCGACACCGGCACCAAGATGATTCACATCGGCAAGCACACCAAGTCCACCATCGTCTCGAAAGGCATTTCCGCCGGACGCGGCCAGCAGGCCTACCGCGGCCTGGTGCGTATCCAGCAGTCGGCCGAAGGGGCACGCAACTATACGCAGTGCGACTCGCTGCTGATCGGCAACGCCTGCGGTGCGCATACCTTCCCGTACACCGAAGTGCGCAACCCGTCGGCGCATCTCGAGCACGAGGCCACGACGTCCAAGATCGGCGAAGACCAGCTGTTCTACTGCCTCTCGCGTGGCATTCCGGCCGAGGACGCCGTCTCCATGATCGTCAACGGCTTCTGCAAGCAGGTGTTCAAGGAACTGCCCATGGAATTTGCGGTGGAAGCCCAGAAACTGCTCTCCGTCACTCTCGAAGGTGCGGTGGGGTGAGCCGGATAATGCCGAACGTCCAGTGGACGTTTGGCCCGGCAAATGCCCGGCCATGGATAGACGGGCGGGGGCTCATTAGCCTGGATGCAGTGCGCCAAGGATGGCTTTAGTGAAATTGAAAATATCGGATTGAATTCATGCTCGAAATCAAAAACCTCCATGCCTCCGTAGAGAACAAAAACATTCTCAAAGGCATCAACCTCACGGTGAAAGCCGGCGAGGTCCACGCCATCATGGGACCCAACGGCTCCGGCAAATCCACGCTGTCCAACGTGCTCGCCGGCCGCGAGGACTACACCGTCACCGAGGGCATGGTGAGCTTCGACGGCAAGGACCTGCTGACGCTGCCGCCAGAAACCCGCGCCTGCGAAGGCATCTTTCTCGGTTTCCAGTATCCGGTGGAAATTCCCGGCGTCAGCAACATGGTGTTCCTCAAGGCCGCGCTCAACGCCAGGCGCAAGCATCAGGGCTTGCCGGAAATCGACGCCGTGGATTTTCTGGCGTGGGTGAAAGACCGCGTCCGCAAGATGAGCATGGACATCAAGATGCTGCATCGCGGGGTCAATGAAGACTTCTCCGGCGGCGAGAAAAAGCGCAACGAGATCCTGCAGATGCTGCTGCTGGAACCGCGCCTGATGATTCTCGACGAAACCGATTCCGGTCTCGACATCGACGCCCTCAAGGTCGTCTCCGAAGGCATCAACGCCATGCGCTCGCCGCAACGCGCGACCCTGCTGGTCACGCACTACCAGCGCCTGCTCGACTATGTGAAGCCGGATTACGTGCACGTGCTGGCCGGCGGCCGTATCGTCAAGAGCGGCGGTCCGGAACTGGCGCAGGAGCTGGAAGAAAAGGGCTACGGCTGGCTGGAGGCCGCGTGAACGCCGCAGATCTGACCCCTGCCTTCGCACAGTTTTCCGCGGACCTGCCTGCCGCGGCGCGCAAAGCGCTTGAACAGAACCTCCAACGGTTTCTGGCGCAGGGCCTGCCGCACAGGAAAATGGAAGACTGGCGTTACACCGATCTGAGTGCGCTCGCGTCCAGAGCGTTTGCACTGCCCGCTCCCGCGACGCCCGACCTATCGGCCTATGCACTGGCCAAGACCGAACTGCACAGTTTCATCAACGGCGGCAATGGCGCTATCACTGCGATCCCTGTCGATGGCAGCAGTGTCGTCTCGCTCAATGCCGCATTCGGACGTACCGGCTTGAACCTGCATCTGGCGGCGAATCAGAAAACCGCGCAGCCCGTGCATGTGCTGACCCATGTGGACAGTGCACAACCGGTGATGGCGCACCTGCGTCATCGCATCCGCCTGGATGAAAACGCGGAGGCCACGGTGATCCTGCATCACGGCGGACGCGGCGAATATCTGACCACGCAGGTCACGGAAATCGAACTGGCCGCTGGCGCCAGGCTGACGCTTTACCGCGTGCAGGATGAGAGTGCGGGCAGCACCCATCTGGCGCAGACCGACGTGCGCATGGGCCGCGAGAGCCGCCTGAAGTTCGTCAACGTGGACCTGGGCAGCGGACTGGCGCGCCAGGATTTCAACGTGAACCTCGCCGAGCCGGGCGCGGAAGCCGGGCTGTACGGCCTCTATGCGCCCAGCGGCAAGGCTCACGTGGACAATCACACCCGCGTTCATCATCAGGCGCCACGCTGCACCAGCCGCGAATTCTTTCGCGGCGTGATCGGCGGCTCGTCGCGCGCGGTGTTCAATGGCAAGGTTGTGGTGCACGAAGGCGCAATCAAGACCGACTCCGAGACGCGCGTCGCCAACCTGCTGTTGTCCAAAACCGCCGAGGTCTATGCCAAGCCGGATTTGGAAATTTATAACGACGATGTGAAGTGCGCACACGGCGCGACTTTCGGCCAGCTCGACGAGGATGCCCTGTATTACCTGCGCGCCCGCGGCCTGGACAAGAACACCGCCAGCGCCATGCTCACGCAGGCGTTTGCGCAGGAAGTGCTGAACCACATCCGTCACGACGCTCTGCACGAATACGTCACGCAGCGTTTTCTGGAACGCCTGCCGTCCTCTCTCCCTTCGGGAGAGCCGCAAAGCGGCGCTTTGCAGGAATGAGGATTACACGATGAGCAGCGCCCCTTACCCCCAGCCCCTCTCCCGCAGGGAGATGGAAGTTGAATTCGATCTCGCATGCATCCGCACCGATTTTCCGATCCTTGCAGAAAAAGTTCGCGGCAAGCGTCTGGCCTATCTGGACAACGCTGCAACGACGCAGAAACCAAAAGCCGTGCTGCACGCACTGGATGACTACTACCGCCACAAGAATTCCAACGTGCATCGCGCCGTGCATGAACTGGCCGAGCGCGCTACGAATGCCTACGAAGCGGCGCGCGATACCATCGCGCGCTGGTTCAACGCGCAGCGCGAGGAAATCGTCTTCACGCGCGGCACCACCGAGGGTGTGAACCTGGTTGCGCGCAGCTTCCTGCAGCCACGGCTGCAACCCGGCGACGAGGTACTGCTCACCGGCATGGAGCACCACTCGAATATCGTGCCGTGGCAGCTCGCGGGTGTAAAAACCGTCGCCGCTCCCGTTAACGATGCGGGCGAGCTGATTTTCGAGGAGTGGCTGAAGCTGCTCACGCCGAGCACCCGACTGGTGTCGGTGGTGCACTGCTCCAACTCGCTGGGCACGATCAATCCCATCGCCGACATTATTCGCGAAGCGCACGCCCGCGGCATTCCGGTGCTGGTGGACGGCGCGCAGGCCATCGCCCACATCGCGGTGGACGTCAAAGCGCTGGACGTGGACTTTTATGTCTGCTCCGCGCACAAGTCTGACGGCCCGACTGGCTTCGGCGCGCTCTATGCCAAGCGCGAACATCTTGAATCGATGCAGCCTTGGCAGGGCGGCGGCGACATGATCCGCACCGTCGCTTTCGCGGGCAGCACCTGGAACGATG
>JBOICL010000156.1:0-7886 GCA_050740055.1 Stenotrophobium sp. | reverse complement strand
CACACCCAGGACGTGCGCCGCTGGCTGGGCACGCCGCAGGAACAGGCCGTGTTCCCCAGGGCCAAGCTTATTGTTCATCACCGCGAACTGGCGAGCGCGCTGGACCTGAATCCCTACCAGGCCGACTGGTATTGCCCCAGCGGCGTTGCCGGCATACCGGCCGACCGCATCATCCAGTTCGAGGGCGACATCATGCTCGGCAACGGTGTCGCGCTGGTTCACACGCCGGGCCATACCGAAGGCAACCACTCGATCATCGTGCATACCGACGAGGGTCTGTGGGTGACCAGCGAAAACGGCATCAGCGTGGACGCCTACGCGCCGCTGCTGTCCACGGCAGCGGGCGTCGCGGATTACGCTAGAACCATCGGCACGGAAGTCATCATCAACGCCAACACATTAGAAAACTCCATCGACCAATACATCTCGATGGTGCAGGAGAAAACCATCGCCGGGCCGTCGCAGCGCGACCCGCGCTATCCCAATGTGTTCCCGTCCTCGGAGATGACGCCGTTCTGGTTATTCCCCGGCACCACGCCGAGCTTTTATGTCGGCGAGGCCAGACATGGCACGCTGACGGTGCCCGCATAGCGTTCGGTCAATGGGGATCGCGGGTTAATGGCATAGCGTTTCATCCGAAGTAGGATGGGAACGGCGAGGTTTGCCGTCATGGATCTCGTTGCCCCGAATTTTATTGTCCCGGGCCAGCGGAGTATTCGCGCTGCTCACCCTCGTCGCCGCGCAATGAAAACGGCGAGAAGTGGGTGCCGCGGTCGTAGGTATCGACGCCTTCGCTGCGTTTGAGGAAGCCGACCACCGCGTAGGTGACGGGCGTGAAGATCACTTCCACAGCGACCTTGAACACGAAGTTGGAAATCACCACGCCGGCCATGGTGCCGCTGGTCCAGACGCCGTAGAAGGCGATGGGGAAGAACACCAGCGAGTCTACCGCCTGCCCGCAGATGGTGGAGCCGACGGTGCGCGTCCACAGGTGACGGCCACCGGTGAGCAGCTTCATCCGCGCCAGCACGTAGGAGTTGACGAAGTCGCCAAGCCAGTACGCGGCCAGTCCGGCGAGCACGATGCGGTAGGTGTTGCCGAAGGCGATCTCCAGCGCCGGCTGTAATTCCTTGTTGAACGGTTCGCTCGGGCTGGACGGGATGGCGAGCATGATTGCGGCCATCACGCTGGCGAAGATCAGCGCGCCGAAGCCGGCCCAGATGGCGCGGCGGGCGCGGGCGTAGCCGTACACCTCGGTGAGGATGTCGCCGAAGATGTAGCTGATGGGGAAGAAGATGTTGCCAGCGCCGTAGTTGAAGGTACCGATCAGCGGCAGCGTGGCGATCGCCACTTTGGCCGGGCCGATCAGGTTGGAGCACAGCAGCACCGTGACCATGCCCGCGACCAGGAAGTCGTAGTAGCGGTAGGACTTCATGTCTTGGCGGCGCGCGGGTCGTACTGGCGGACAGTCATGCCGGCGAGCTTGTCGTTGTTTTCGTCGGTCGCCTTCTGCGGCAGGTCATCTTGCAGGTTCAGCCAGGGCAGACGGCTCTCGACGCCGTAGTGCTTTTCCGGCGTGACCTGTTCGGGCCGGTCGAGGCTGCCGACGGTGAGGTAAATCCATTGCGAATGGTGGTAGTCGAAACTCAGCGGCGTGCCGCACTGCGCGCAAAAGCCGCGCCGCGCCACCGACGAGGACGCGTAGTAGCTCGATGCGCCGCGCGTCCATTCGATCTGGTCCTTGCGCACGCCGGTGAGCGCGGCGAATAGGTTGCCGACCGCGCGCTGGCACATGCGGCAGTGGCAGTAGTGCGTCTTCTGCGGCGTCATGCGCAGCGCGTAGCGCACCGCGCCGCACTGGCAGCCGCCAGTGATGTTGACTAGGGTATTCATGAGTCCCTCAAGGGTCACCCGCTCCCGGCATTTTGCACGGCTGGCGTGTTTATTAATATTGAATATATACAAATATAATCAATATTAAATAACACAACCGCAGGTGTTATTGCCAAGAGCGGGTCAACTCTTGCGACAGAAAAATGCGTGCGGGCTGTCCTTATTCCTGATGTTTTTCGTCCAGCGCGCTGTCGGCGCCGGCGGTGAGATCAGTGCCGCTGTGCTTGAGTTCCTCCTTCGACAGGAAGTGCGCCAGCGCCGGCAGCACGACGATGGCGCCGATCATGTTGGCGGTGAAACCGAATACCAGCAGCACGCCCATGTCGCGCTGGAACTGCAGCTCCGAGAACATCCACATGGCGACGCCGGTGGCGAGGCCGACACCGGTGAACAGCGTGGCTTTGCCGGTCGAGCGCATCTTCTGGTAGTAGGCTTCCTCCAGCGTCAGGCCCTTGCGCAGGCCGGCGGCGATCACGGAATAACTGTAGATACCGTAGTCCACGCCGACGCCGCAGGCGAACGCTAGCACCGGTAGCGTCGCCACCTTCTGGCCGATGCCGAGGAATACCATCAGCGCATAGCCCATCAACGTGACCATCGACAGCGGCAGGATCACGCACAGCACGCCGGACATCGTGCGGAACGACAGCCACAGCATCACGATGATGACCGCGTAGACCCAGGCGACGACACGGATGTCGTTGTAAGCCACCACCTCGTTGGTTGCCGCCATCACGCCGACGTTGCCGGAGGCGAGACCGAAATTCACGCGCATGTCGCGGCGCATACCCGCTTGGTAGTGCTTCACCGAATCGACCAGCGCGGTGATCGTCGCGGCCTTGTGATCGCGGGTGAAGACGATCAGCGACAGCGCCGAGCAGTCCTCGTTGAGGAAGCCGGTGGTAGTCGGCACCAGCGCGGTGGACTGCGCCAGCGCCTGCGAGTTGCGCGGCAGCACCTCGGCGTTGAGCCGGCCCTCGTTGAGGCCGGAATAGGCGAGCTTGGCGAGGTCCTGCAGCGACAGCACCGAGCGCACGCCCGGCTGGTTGCGCATATACCAGTTGAAGCGATCGACTTCCTGCATGGCGCTGTAGTCGACGCAGGCGTTGGGGAACATCTCGGCGATCACGCGCAGCTGATCCACGCCTAGCGAAAAGTGCGCGGCGATGGCACGCGCGTCCTGGTTGAAACGCGAGTTGGGTCGGAGCTCCGGCACGCCGGGAGTGGTGTCGCCGATCTGCACCTTGTGGTACTGAGTCGCTGCCGCCACCGACAGCGCTACGGCGATCAGCACCACGACCGTCGCAGGGCCACGATGCGTGAGCACAGCCATCTTCTTGAACACGATGTCGCCGAGGCGCTCGCGCTTGAGCTGCGCTTCGCGGAACTTGTCGACGTTGGGGATGCGCAGGTAGGACAACAGCGCCGGCAGCAGTGCCTTGTTGACCATGATCACGCCGATCATGCCGAAGGCGGCGTTGACGGCCATCTCGCGGATGATCTGGATGTCGATCAGGTAGATGGTGGAGAAGCCGGCGACGTTGGTCAGCAGCGCGACCACGCCGGGAATCGCCAGCGCGCGGAAAGTCGCCAGCGAGGCCTGGTAGCTGTCAACGCCACGGGTAGAGATTTCATGGCCCCAGGAATTGACATACTGCACGGCGTGACTCACCGACACCGCCATGATCAGGAACGGCACCAGCATGGCAAAGGGATCAAGGCCGTAGCCGACCAGGTGCAGCAGGCCCAGTTCCCAGACGCAGGCCACCAGTGAAGTCGCCACCACCAGCGTCGCCAGCGTCAGCGAGCCGATGTAGATCCACAGCAGCAGTCCCATCAGCAGCAGGGCGACAATGAAGAAGCCGCCGACCTCGAACGAGGCGCGGGTCATGTCGTCGACAACCTTGGCAAAGCCGATGATGCGCACCGAGATGTCCGGCGTCTCGTACTTGTGACGGATCGCCTCGAGCTTCTCGCCGACCTTGGCGTAGTCGAGTGGCTTGTTGGTCGTCGGGTCGAAGTCGAGCAGTTCGGCGACGACCAGCGCCGACTTCTGATCCTCCGACACCAGCCGGCCGATGACGCTGGCCTTGCTGACGTTGGAACGGATGCGCTGCATCACGGCTGGTGTGGGCGTGTAGTTGGACGGCACCACCGTTTCGCCCGACAGGCCGCCTTCGACAACCTCGGTGTAGATGATGTTCGGCGTGAAGATCGAGGTGACGCGCGCGCGGTCGACGCCGGGCACGAAGAACACATCATCGCTGACTTTGCGCAGCGTCTCCATGAATTGCGGCTGGTAGATGTCGCCCTTGTGGTTCTCGACATCTACCAGGATGGTGTTGGCCCCGCCGAAGTCCTTGTAGTACTTCAGGAATACCTGCATGTAGGGATGGTGTTGCGGCACCATCTTCAACCAGCCGGCGTCGGGCCGCAGCAGCGATGCCTGCCAGGCCAGGAACAGTGTTGCCAGGCACAGCACGGTCAGCGTCAGCGCGCGGCGGCGGTAGATCAGCGGCTCGACGATCCGCAGGATCCTCGGGGCCCAGCCGGTGTTCTTGCCTGGCATCATGGCGCCACTCCCAGATCCTGTGCGCCGCGCCGCCCGACGGCGATCATGCGGCCGTTCAGCAACTGCACGCCGCCCAACGTCTCCGCCGCCGGCGTGTGCAGCGGCACCACCCTGCCTGCCTGCAGCTGCGTTTTTTCCACGGCGCCGTTGACGCCGACCAGCAACGCCTCACCGTCAGGCAGCAGGTCGCCGCCGAACAGGCTTGCATTCGCCGGGTTATCCAGATGCTTCCATCCCAGCGCGGCGATCTTCGCCGGATCGGTCACGTCATGACGCGAGAAGACATCCCACTTCGCGTAGTCCATCGTCGAGCAGTGCGCGGCGTCCGCCGTGGTCCAGACATTGCCTTGCAGTCCGAAGACCAGCACGCCATGCTCGCCCTGTAGCAGCGCGCCGAAAAATGAGCCGGCGTAAGGGCTGTCGAGCAGTGCCCAGGTCGCGCCCTGGTCGGACGAGCGCGCCATCAGCCCGCGCTCGCCGGCGATGAACAGCGAGCCGTCGCCGAGCCTGCGGATGGCGTTCATGTGCATGCCCAGCGCGCTGAGCGGATTGTGCTGCGGCGCCCAGGTCTGGCCGGCGTCTGTGCTGACCAGGTAGTCGCCGAAGCCGCCGATGGCGATGGCATGCTGGGCGTCGAGGAAGATCAGATCGTAGAGCGGATGCGCGCCGGCTCTGAAATTCCGCAGAGCCCAGCTTTTGCCGCCGTCGGCCGTCTGCAGGATGATGCCGTCGTAGCCGAGGATCCAGCCGTTGCTGGCGTCGAAGAAGCGCACGCGGTCGAGCATGCCGCTGACCGGATTCGCGGCCTGGGTCCAGTGACGGCCGTCATCGGACCAGATGATCAACCCCTCCTGGCCCACCGCCACCAGTCGCTTGCCGGCGAGGGCAATGCTGGTGAGACGGCTCTCGGCCGCGATCGGTGCGATCAACGCCGGACGCGGCTGGTTGGCGGTAGCCGGCGGCGGCGGAACCTGATCCGTTTCCTGCGCCTGCGCAGCACTCGCGACGGCGAGGGCCAGCAGACAGCAGGCCCGTGCGCATGCGCGCATCACTGCGATCTCGATAAACGATCCAGGCTGGCCGGCGTGAAATAGTCGTCCGGATAGCGGACCTCGAAGTTGGAAATCGTGTCCTCGTTGGTCATCGACGTGACGAAGTAGCGATGGCTCTGCAGGTCGTAGATCATCTCCGGGATGCCGCTGACCGTCGGGATGAAAGGAATCGTCAGCAGTTGCGCCTCCTGCACCTTCCACAGCTGGCCGCGGTCGTCGTAGCAATCGACGCCGGCGACTGCCCATGAATCCTCGTCGAGATAGAACACGCGCTTGCTGAAGCTGTGACGCAGGCCCGGCCTCAGGTCGGCCTCGACTACCCAGACGCGGTGCATCTCGTAGCGCGCCAGATCCTGGTTGATGTGGCCGGGGCGGATAATGTCGCGGTACTTGAAGGTCGGACTGTTGATGATCCAGCTGTTGTAGGGGATCAACATCTCGCGCTTGCCGACCAGCTTCCAGGTGTAGCGGCTGAGCGCGCCATTGAACTCATCGATCTGGTCGTCGAACTGTTCGCCGTCTGAGCCCAGCGCCGGCGTGTCGTAGCCCACGTCAGGCGCGCGGTTCACGCGGGCGAGGCCCGGACTGTAGATGAAAGCCTCGCGCCCGCGGCTGCCGGCACCGGACATCTCGTGCACCAGAATGATCTGGCCGGCGACACGCGCCGGCGAGATCACGCGCTGCAGGTATTCCAGAAAGATTTGACCGGCCCCCACGGTGCCAGGGTGCTGCAGGTTGGCGTACTTGAACTGCACGTCCTCGATCAGCTTGGAGATGGTGTAGCTGCCATCCGGTTTGACGATCGCCTGGTTGTTGTAGCGCTTCACCGTCGAGCCGCGAAAGCCCAGCTTGTGGTTCCAGATAGCCTCAGCGCCGGCCTTGGGAATCGGGAACGGAAAGCCGAGCCGCGCGCCGGAGATGTCGTCAGTGCCACTGAGCTCGGCCGTCGTCGCGTTGGCGACGGTGGCCTTATCCACCGCATCGGGGAAGAAGGCGTTGCGCACCGACGGGTACACGATCATCTTGTAGTCGTGATAGGTCTTGAACATCGCCTGCTGGCCGGGCGACAGGTATTTGGCGTACTCCGGCATGTTGGCGGATGTGATCACGTACAGCGGCGTCAGCAACTGAGCCGGCGTCTTGCCCGGCACGTGGTAGATCAGGAAGCCCTTCACGTAGCTGGGCATGTAGGTCATCATCAGATCGGCGCCGGTACCCTTGGTCTTGTTGTCGGCCAGCGACGCAAGCTGCAGGGCCTGGTCGATGTTGAAGGCCCTGACCATGCGCGAAATGGTGTCAGGCTGGCTGCGCAACTGCGTCAGCACGGCGACGATGTCGGGCTCCAGCGCGGTCAGCTTGATCTGCTTCTGCTCGACCTGGCTGAGCATGCCGTCGACGCTCTTGCCGCGGCCGGCCAGCACCTTGTCGTAGTCGGCCTTGAGCGAAGGATCCGACGCCATCATCTCGCGGATCAGCTTCATCACCTGCTGGAACTTGGCCGGGTCGCTGTCCATGATGGACTGGCCGAGCTGCAGCACCGCGCTGACCGCTTTGGGCTCGGTGATGATGTTGTTGATGTCCTTGGTCAGACGCTCGCGCAGCGCCTCAAGCTGGGCGTAGGTGATCCTGGTCATTGCCGGGTCAAACGCAGGGCGGCCGACGTATACGGGAATATTGCCGTCGGCGCTGCCCGCCCGCTCCGCGCCGACCTCGGTGAGGTCCTTGCCCAGGTGCGCCGCCTCTTGCGGACTCACCTTGGCCAGCGCGGAAAACGCCACGCACAGCAACGCCGCACCCATCGCGATCTTGTTCATAGTCCCCTCCGGCACCGAGGCCGTTTGTCATTTAACCGATGCTGCAACAGTCGCAGGTTCACAAATATTGCCGTACAGCCCACCCAAGCTGTCTGCGTAGCCTATTCTTCTTTGTCGCTGTCCGCCGCAAGCTTGCTCTCTGACGCGGGCGCTGCACCGGTGCAGCCAATGCGCTGTATTTGATGAACAACCACCTCACGGATCATAGGCCACGATCCACGCTCATCTAAGCAGCGTCAAGATAGCGCTGATGCAGTTCTCTCGGAGTTGCGGTGCCGTACTCGGCGCGAGCTTCAGTTGGCGTTCGTGTTTTCGGCTGATGTGGAGGAATGCAGCGAAGCACGGGCTCCATGACCGGGCGCGTCGACGGAGAAATCGAGTCCAGTAGCTTCAACTGGCCGCTGACTGATGTACGGACCAGCATCATGGCCAGACGTGTCACCGGCACGATGGCTTTATCAATCAGGATGGACTGGCGTATGCCCGCGAGTTTGCGCATATATCGGGGCATCGTGGCGATGGTCGCTGCCCGAAGGAACAGGCCCGTGATCTTGA
>JBOICL010000155.1:0-28538 GCA_050740055.1 Stenotrophobium sp. | reverse complement strand
GGCAGTTGGCAGAACGGCTGGCAGGTATTCGAGAACCAGAGCGGCAACGGCCAGCTCGCCAGCGGTCAGGCGCCGCTGCTGATCGGCAGCCCGCTCAATTCGCAATTCACGCTGAGCGGCTACAGCGGCGCGCAGATCCTGTTCCAACCTTCCGGCCGCGCCTTGGCGCCGGCGGATTTCTACCTGTGCGCGAAGACTCCCGCCAAGTCCAGCCACATCAGCGTGCAGTTGTCCGGCAGCATCAGCCTGCACTACATGACCGATTTCAGCGCCGCGGCTTTCGCCGCAACCTGCCCGGCGCCTGCATGAGTGCGCAACGCTGCTTCACGCTGATCGAGGTACTGATCACGCTGGTGGTGGTCGCCATCGGCCTGCTCACCGCTGCCGGCATGCAGATCATGTCGAAAAGAAATATCTACGACAGCCAGCAGCGCACTGCCGCTGCGCACATGGCGCAGGCGATCCTGTCGCGCATGAGCGCCAACGTCACGCAGTTGCCAGCCTATGTGACCGCCGATGCCACAGCCGTCTCCGCGCCCGCCACCGACTGCACGCAGAGCGCCTGCACGCCGGCCCAGCTCGCCGCCTGGGACGTATGGTCCTGGGGCCAGACCCTGCTGGGCGCCGCTGTCACCGACATGAACAATAACCAGACCGGTGGCCTGGTCAGCCCCACCGGCTGCGTGCAGACGGGCGCGAACGGGCTCTACGTGATCGCCATCGCCTGGCGCGGCGTGACGCCGATGTCGGCCACGGCCAACACCAGCGATCCCACCGATCCGTCCAACAATACCTGCGGCGCGAGCAAAGCCGTCTATGCAGGGCCGGGCAGCGGCATCACCTTCCGCCGCATCATGGTGATGCAGACCTATATCGCCAATCCGGTGCTGCCATGAGGCGCGTCCGCGAGGCGGGATTCACGCTGATCGAGATGATGATCAGCATCACCATCGGGCTGCTCCTGCTGCTCGCGGTGGCGACGCTGTTTCTGCAGAGCAAGCACAGCTTCAGCCAGAACGACCAGCTCGCGGCCTTGCAGGATCAGGCGCGTTTCGCGCTCTCGACCCTGGGCCGCGACATTGCCATGTCCGGTTACTGGGGCGGCGTCTACCTGGGTTCGCAGATTGCGGTCAGCACCACGGCCACGTCGGGGCTGCCCGCTGCGTCGGATTGCGGGCCATCGGGAAGCTCCTGGGCGTTCAACACCGCCAACCGCGTCGAGTTCGTCAACGACGTTGCTGCCGCGACAACGGCCAGCTTCAACTGCCTGCAAAACCTGCGGCCGGGCACCGACGTGGTGGCGATCCGCCGCGCCTCCGGTCAGGCCACGGCGATCATTCCCGCGGGCACGTCCACCGCCACGCTGCGGCCGTTCAATTTCTACCTCAAGACCAACGGCGTGGTCGGCACGATTTTTCAGCTTGGCAGCGGCGCCAGCTACAGTATCGCCGGTGCTGATCTGCCGAACTCCGCTCCGGTGAATTTCTACAAGTTCGTGCCGCGCATCTACTATGTGCGCAGCTACGGCAACGCGCCGGGCGACAATATCCCGACCCTGTGCCGGCGCGAGTTGCAGCAGGTGGCGGCGGCCAGCCTGGCGGAAGAATGCCTGGCCCAGGGCGTGGAAGATTTGCAGATCGTCTGGGGCATCAGCGGTCCCGGCGGCACGGTGCAATATCTCAGCGCGCCGACGCAGGCGCAGTTGAACCTGGCGGTCACGGCGCAGATTTTCGTGCTGATGCGCTCCACGCAGGGGGATCCCGCCTACCAGGACACCAAGACCTACAGCTATGCCGACAAGACCGGCGCCAGCGCCTACGTGCCGCGCAATGTGCAGGACCCGGCGGGCACGCCGGCCAACCAGATCACGGCGAGCTATTACCGCAGCCTGTTCTCCACCGTCGTCGATCTGCGCAACCCGCTGCCGCCGCAATGAACGCCCTGCCCGCCCTGCGAAATTCTCCGCGCGACCAATCCGGCGTGACGCTGGCGACGGCGCTGTTTTTCCTGGTCATCATTACCCTGCTTGGCCTTACCGCGATGCGCGCCGGGCAAATCGGCCTCAAGCTTTCGCGCAACGAGGAGAGCCGCGTCAACGCGCTGCAATCCTCGCAGTCGGTGGTCGATGGACTGCTGGCCAACCTCGCCACGAATTTCCCGGTGAACTCGCAGGCCAACTACCAGGTGTCCTGCTATCCCAGCGGACTGGCGCTCAACGCCGCGCCGTTCTACGCGCCGTTTGCCTGCGCCACGCAAAGCATCCTGCCGCCGGTGACCGCCGACAATTCCTTCACCAACTACAGTTACATCCAGATCTATCGCGAGGGCGTCAACAACCAGCCCTTCATCACCGGCAACGCCATCCCCGGCGCTGGCAACACCAGCCGCGTGCGCTATGCGCGCTTCAGCGTCACCGCCGGTTTTGACCGCGCGAATACCGGTCAGGGCGTGGCGGAAGTCACCGAGGGCGTAAACCTTACGGTGCCGAGCCTGCCCGGCATGAACCTGTTTTAGGAACGCCATGAACCACGTGGATTCACTCATGAAACATCCACCCGCTCTCCATGAAACGGCAGACAGACTTGTTTATTTATATTGACTACATTTTACTATAATCGTTGTATTTAAACGCAACGCCCGCGCAGACACGGCAGAGCGGGTGACGCTGGACGCAGCGAAAACCGTGAGGAGCCGATACAGCCATGACCAAAAAAATCGCAAACACCCTTGCTGCACTGCTGCTCGGCCTGCTCTGCGCGCTGCCCGCCGCGCGGGCGGATGACATCGACCTGTATACCAACCCGGCGGTGAACAACCTGAAAGCGCCGAGCACCATCCTGGTGCTGGACCTCAACCTGCTCGGCATCTGCGACAACGTCATCACCAACCCGAATAACAATCCTGCCTGCGCCAACCTGCAGGCGACCACCACCGTATCCACCCTGCTGAGTTCGATAGGCGGACAGGGCGTGTTACAAAACGGCATCGCCGGCCTGCCGCAGTCCACGCTGTGTGCGCTCAATGCCCTGCTGCCGATTCCTCTGGTCAGTCAACTGCTGTGCCCACTGCTGTCCGGCCTGGGCCTGACCAACCTAGTGAGCGGCCTACTGGGCAATGTCACCGGCGCATCCGGCACGCTGCTCAGCGCGCTGCCTTCCGCCACTCTCCAGATTCTCAACAACGCGCTGGCCGCGCCGCTGAAAGTCGCTGGCGACCCCAGCACCCTGCTTGCCGTACTAGGCAGCCTGCTCACGCCGCTGATCAATTCCAACGTCGCCATTGTGGTTTCGCACTCCAACCGCGGCAACGCCACAGGCACGCCTTACACCATCAATGGCAGCAGTTACGCATGCAGTTTCGCCGACCTCGCGACGATCCCGACCACGCGCGCGCAGACCACCAGTTGCAGCAATGGCGGCTATTTCCTGGTCGGCTTCACGCCGCTGGTAAATGCCGCATCGGTGACTGCCCTGCTCACCAAGGTCACGGGCCTGCTGAGCAATGCGCTGAATCCGGCCAACCTCGTGACCGCGCTCAACGGCCTGTCGCTGACACCGGCCAATCTCACGCCGCCTTTCCAGGACAAGGAAAACTACGACGAGATCATCCATTACCTTGCGGGCGACAAGGTTTACAACGCGCCACTCAACAGTTTCGACGGTCTGCTGGCGCTGCTGGGCCGCGATACCAGCATCGAAAACAACGGCAGCTACATCGCGCCGCCACTGGCCTGCGGGAGCGCCAACGTGCTCAACGTGCAACTGACCAACAGCACCGGCGACGGCGACTCCGACGCCGATCTCGCACGTTATTTTCCGTCCGCCGCGATCAGCGACCCGACCTATAGCGGAACCGGCCTGGCCAACCTCGTCACCGCCGCGCAGAACACCGGCTTCATGGCGGGCGGAAAAAACATCAAGCTCAATTCGTATTTCCTGATCCAGAACAACCTGTCCAGCCTGACGGCGCTGACCAACGTCGGCGCCAATGTGCTGACCTACACCAACATCACCGGCCTGCTCGGCATGGGCCAGGCAGCGGCGCAGGCGATGCAGCCGACACTGGTGGTCAACGCCTCGCTGCTCACGCCCAGCCTGGTGATCAATATCGCCTCGCCCAGCCAGACGCTCAACAGCGCCTTCTTCAGCATCTTCAAGCCGCTGCCCAACCAGCAGCCGCGCTGGAACGGCAACCTCAAGAAACTGCATATCGTTTCCAGCGGCAGTACGCAGCAATATGTGGATGTGAACGGCAACAACGCCATCGGCACGAACGGCCGTATTGCATCGACTGCGCTGACCTTCTGGACCGACGCCACTAAACTCGGCAGCCTCAGCGCCGACGGCGGCGAAGCCACGCTCGGCGGTGCCGGCCAGAAAATCGCCAGTCCGCCGGGTCATACGAACAGTGCCGCCGGCGCGCGCCAGTTGTTCTACGACACCTACACCGCCAATGTGCCGTCGCTGGCCGCGCTCAACGCCGACACCACCGTAGTGCAGAACGACCTGCAATCCACGCTCGACTCAAGCTCCACCACCGACGCCAATGCGCTAATCCTCTATGCGCGCGGCTACAACGTGACCTCGGCCTCGGCGTCTGCCACAACACTCTCCAGCGTGACGGCGCGCAGCCAGTCGCAGGGCCTTCACGGCGCGGTGCTGCATTCGCGCCCTGTCGCCATCAACTACGGCGCACGCAGCGGCTACAGCGCGGCCCATCCCGACGTGCGCGTGGTGTATGGCGCCAACGACGGCTTCCTGCGCATGGTGCAGAGCAATACCAGCACCGGCACGGAGTCGGGCGCGGAAAGCTGGGCCTTCATGCCGCGCGTGGTGATGAACCAGCAGTTGGGTCTACTGAACAACGCGGCTGGTGGGCCTTTTCCCTACGGACCGGATGGCGCGCCGACGGCGCTGGTGATCGACCGCAGCGGCAGCGGCGGCCCCGGTGACGGCATCATCGACAGCAGCAATTCCAACGATCATGCCTACGTGTTCTTCGGCCTGCGCCGCGGCGGCAACTACTACTACGGGCTGGACGTGACCAATCCCGACAGTCCGAAAATCATGTGGCGCATCGGCCCCGATGGCCTGTACAACAGCAGCGGGCTGGTTGGCGGATCGAGCGGCTGGTTCACGCACCTGGCCCTGACTTTCTCGGCACCGCAGGCCGGGCTTCTGAACGTCAGCGGCACTCCCACCTACGTGCTGGTGTTCGGCGGCGGCTACAACGGTGGCCGCGATAAGAACAACAACCGCCTCGGCAAGGATCTAAGCGGCAGCAGCGGGAATGTCGGCGCCGATGACACCCTTGGCAATGCACTCTATATCGTCAACGCGCAGACCGGCGCGCTGATCTGGAAAGCCGAACAGGGCACGTTCAATGCCACCACTCCATTCAACAGCAGCACGCTGACCTACTCGCATCCGTTGCTCTCGGACAGCATCCCTTCGGATGTCACGCTGATCGATACCGACGGCGATGGCTATGTTGACCGCCTCTATGTCGCGGACACGGGCGGTCACCTGTGGCGTGGAGATTTTGCAGGCAGCGATCCCAGCAAATGGACCCTGGCGCCTGTCGTCAGCGTCGGTCGCCACATCAACAGCGATCCGGCCGACGATCGCCGCTTCTTCGAAGCGCCGGACTATGTTGCGGTGCGTGGACCGAACGGCAATTACGATGCCATCGCCTTCGCCAGCGGCGACCGCGAGGATCCACTCAGTCTCAGCACGCAGGACGCGCTTTATGTCTATCGCGATCCCATCATCACCTCTGGCCTCACCGCGAGCCAGATCATCACGGCCGAGAATATCCTCAAGCACAATACCGACTTTACCGATGTCACCACCAGTTGCGCGCAGAAAAGCTCGGCCTGCACGTTAGCTATCCAAGGGCTGACCACCGGCTGGAAAATACAACTGAGCGGCAGCGGCGAAAAAGCGTTCTCGCAGCCGCTGACCCTGGGCAATACGGTGTACCTGTCGACTTTCCTGCCGCCCAGCGGCGCCACCACTTGCAAGCCTCCGGAAGGCGGTGGCAACCTCTATGCTGTCAACATCAGTGATTCCACTCCGTCAGCGTCCAGCAGCATCACCAGCGGCGGCACAGCTCG
Source organism: Stenotrophobium sp. (assembly GCA_050740055.1). Taxonomy (GTDB): domain Bacteria; phylum Pseudomonadota; class Gammaproteobacteria; order Nevskiales; family Nevskiaceae; genus Stenotrophobium. The sequence goes on along the minus strand of JBOICL010000155.1, from coordinate 22,423 downwards.
ATCACGCACCGCCGCCGCACCCGGTCTGCCGGGCGAACTCGGCATGGCCGGCGTCACCAGTGCGCTGGCCAGTGGCGAGATCGTCAGCACCAGCGTGCGCAAGTACTATCCGGCATACTGGCGCGAACGGCGCGGCGATGAGGAAACACCCGTGCCCCAGTAATCTGGAAAGCGTGCCCGCCATGAACAGACAGACCGGCTTCACCCTGATGGAACTGGTGATTGCTGTCGCGATCATCGGCATCCTTGCCGCCATTGCGCTGCCGTCCTACCAGCAATATGTCATGCGCGGCAACCGCACCGTCGCCAAAAACCTGCTGATGGATATTTCTTCGCGCGAGGAGAGCTACTTCGGCGACCGCAAGCAATACGCGGCCAGTCTGGCGAATCTCAACTACGCGGCGGCCACCGTCTTCGTCAACGCCAGCGGCGTCACGTCGGCCACCGACGACGGCAGCAATATTTACTCCGTCACCCTGAGCGCGGCCACGGCGACCACCTATACCATCACCGCCACGCCGATCAACCGGCAGACCAATGACAACCTCTGCGGCGCGCTGAGTCTCGACTCCACCGGCAACAAGACGGCCGCCGGGTCCAACGGATCAGGTTGCTGGCAGAGTTGAAGGGCCGAACGCCGTTCAGTGCGCGGGGCTTTTGACCACACGTCTCAACGCCTGCGGCAGCGAAAACACGATGTGCTCCTGGCGGCCCGGCATTTCGCTGGCAGTCACGCCGCCCAGTTCGCGCAAGCGCGCCACCACCTGTTGCACCAGCACTTCCGGCGCGCTGGCACCTGCGGTGACGCCGACCTTGCTTTTCCCGGACAGCCATTCGGCGCGAATGTCTTCCGGGCCGTCGATCAGGTAGGCCGGCACGCCGCGTTGCTCGGCGATCTCGCGCAGGCGGTTGGAGTTGGAACTGTTGCGCGAACCCACCACCAGCAGCGTGTCGCATTGCGCGGCGAGTTCCTTCACTGAATCCTGTCGGTTCTGCGTGGCGTAGCAGATGTCGTCCTTGCGCGGGCCGTGGATATTGGGGAAGCGCGCACGTAGCGCATCGATCACGCGGCTGGTGTCGTCCATCGATAGCGTGGTCTGCGTGACGTAGGCCATGTGATCGGGGTTATTCAGCGGCAGCTTCGCCACGTCGTCCGGCGTCTCGACCAGATGGATATGCCCGCCATGAGCCTCGTCGAACTGGCCCATCGTGCCTTCCACTTCGGGATGGCCGTGATGCCCGATCAGCACCACCTCGCGGCCCTCGCGCGAATAGCGTTTGACCTCGATATGCACCTTGGTTACCAGCGGACAGGTGGCATCGAACACCGTGAGCCCGCGCTTTTTCGCATCCTCGCGCACCTGCTGCGACACTCCGTGCGCGGAGAAGATGCAGGTAGCGCCCTGCGGAACCTGATCGACTTCCTCGACGAAGATCGCGCCCATGCTGCGCAGGCGATCGACCACGAAACGGTTATGCACGACCTCGTGCCGCACGTAGATCGGCGCGCCGAGCTGTTCCAGCGCGCGCTCGACGATCTCGATGGCGCGGTCCACACCGGCGCAGAAACCGCGTGGATTGGCGAGAAGAATCTGCATGTCAGCTTTTAAGTTCCGGTGAAGAATGCCCGCGCCGCGATTGCAGGAACATGTCCAGCAGCAGCAGCCCCGCGCCCAGCGTAATCGCGGAGTCCGCAATATTGAATGCGGCGAAATGCCAGCGGCCCACATAGAAATCGATGAAGTCCACCACGTAGCCGCGCGCCGCACGGTCGATGACATTGCCCAGCGCGCCGCCGAGGATCAGCGACAGCGCAACGGCCACCAGCGTCTCGCCCTGCGGATGGCGGCGCATCCACACCAGGATGCCTACGCTCACCGCGACGCCCAGCACCGCGAACGTCCAGGCTGGCGCGGTGTTGAACATCGAAAACGCCGCGCCGGTGTTTTTCATGTGCACGAGATTCAGGTGCGGCACGAGCGGTCGCGTGTCGAACCAGTCGAGATACTTAACGATCACCTGCTTGCTCACCTGATCGACGAAGATCACGAACAGCGAAAGCCACAGCCAGTAAACATTTTTTTTCTGAAATGCCATTAATTCATTCCACGTGTTTGATGAAATCCGTTCGTCCTGAGCCGTGAGCTTGTCGAACGGTCGAAGGATGAATGGATTTCAAACAAGAAAGCCTTCGGATTTCAGCCCAATCGCCACGCATCAATGCCTCCTTCTTTTTACGGCTCCAGCCCTTGATTTGTTGCTCGGCGGTTAATGCTTCTTCGCGTGTTGAGCATTCCTTCGAAAACATCAGCTCCACGGAAAGTCGCGTTGAGGTGTAGCTCTTGACCAGACCCTGTTGATGTTCACCCAACCTCTTTTCCAGATTATCAGTATGCCCCGTGTAATAAGACTCATCGGAACATTTCAAGATATAAACCCAGAAGCTCATTTTTACCTGGCCCAGTCCGCCGTTCATGGTTCGACAAGCTCACCACGAACGGCTCTTGTCCTGAAATTAAATAAATTTTCGCACTTCGCCCTGCCCTGACACATTTTCCACGCAACGGCCACACAGCGCCGGGTGTTCATTATGCGCGCCGACATCGGCGCGCTGGTGCCAGCAGCGTTCGCATTTCGGCTGGGCGGATGGCTGCGCGGTAATCCACAGGGTTTCGCCGGATTCGAGCTTCGCCTCCACCGCGCTGCCGTTGCGCGCCGATGCCGCCGCAACGGCCGCGCCCGAGGTAATAAACCAGAAACGCAGTTCATCGCCCACCGATTGAAACGCATCTGCGAGAGAACCATCGGCGTACAGCGTCACCTCGGCATTAAGGCCGGAACCGATGCTGCCCTTGCCGCGCAGGTCTTCCAGCACCTTCTTCACCGCCTCACGCGCCGCAGACAGGCGCGTCCAGTCCACACCGGTATCGGCCAGCGGCGGGAACACATGCCACTGCTGTGCAAACACGCTGGCGCTGCGATCGCCGGGCAACAGTTGCCAGATCTCGTCGGCGGTGAAGCTCAGGATCGGCGCGATCCAGCGCACCATCGCCTCGGCGATATGCAGGATCGCGGTCTGTGCCGAGCGCCGCGCCAGACTTTTCGCCTGCAAGGTATAGAGACGGTCCTTGAGCACATCGAGATACAGCCCGCCCAGGTCGACCACGCAGTAGTTGTGCAGTTTCTGATAGACCAGATGGAACTGCGACTCGTCATAGGCCTGCTTGATCTCGCCCTGCAATCTGGCCGCCTGCGCCAGCGCCCAGCGGTCGATCGCCAGCATCTGGTCCACCGGCACGACATCGCGCGCGGGGTCAAAGTTACCGAGACTGCCAAGCAGATAGCGTGCGGTATTGCGGATGCGGCGATAGGCGTCGGCGATGCGCTTGAGCAGGTTGTCGGAAATGGCGATTTCGCCGCTGTAGTCTGAAGCCGCCACCCACAGGCGCAGCACGTCCGCGCCTAGCGTCTTGAGCACCTGCTGTGGCGCGACGACATTGCCCAGCGACTTGGACATCTTGCGGCCCTGCTCGTCCACGGTGAAGCCGTGCGTCAGCACCGCCTTGTACGGCGCGCGGCCGCGCATCGCCACGGAAGTCAGCAGCGAGGACATGAACCAGCCGCGATGCTGGTCCGAGCCTTCCAGGTACATGTCCGCCTGCGGCGCCTCACCGTTGACCAGTGCGGCGAGATTGGTGGACTTGAACGAGCACTGGTGCACGACACCGGAGTCGAACCAGACATCCAGCGTGTCGGTGCATTTTTCGTACTGTGCGTCGTCCACCTTCCAATCCGCGAGCGTGGAGCCGAACCAGGCTTCGAGTCCTTCGCTTTCAACCTTATCTGCAATGACCTTGAGCAGCGCGGCGGAATCCGGGTGCAGGGTCTGCTTCTCGCGGTGCACGAACACGGCCAACGGCACGCCCCAGAAACGCTGGCGCGAGATGCACCAGTCGGGACGGCCAGCGACCATTTCATGAATGCGGTTCTCGCCCCAGCCGGGTATCCAGCCGGTTTCGGCAATCGCCTTGAGCGCGCCCGCGCGCAGACCCTTCTCGTCCATCGAAATGAACCACTGCGGCGTGGCGCGGAAAATCAGTGGCGTCTTGTGGCGCCAGCAGTGCGGGAAGCTGTGCGTGATTTCGGCATGATGCGTGACCGCGCCGCTTTCCCTCAGCGCCGCGATGATGAGGTCGTCAGCCTTGCGCACGAATACGCCCGCGACCAGCGGCGTGCCGGCGATGAATACGCCGTTGGAGCCGACCGGATTGTCCACCGGCAGTTTGTACTGGTGTCCGGCGACGTAATCCTCGACGCCGTGCGCGGGCGCGGTATGCACAAGGCCAGTGCCGACCTCCAGCGTCACATGCTCGCCGCAGATCACCGGCACCTCGCGCTGCGCGAACGGATGCCGCGCCAGCAGGCCTTCCAGTGCCTTTCCCTTGACAGTGGCGAGTACGGTCGCCTCATCGTCATAGCGCTGCGCGGTTTTCTCCACCAGTTCGGCCGCCAGCACCAAGCGGCCATGCCCGACGAAATCCACCAGCGCGTAGTCGAGTTCCGCATTCACCGCCACCGCTTGATTCGCGGGCAGCGTCCACGGCGTGGTGGTCCAGATGACCAGCGACGCATTCTCGGTCTCCGCGACGCCGAAACGCGCGGCCAGATCGGCGGCATCCACGACGGCAAATTTCACGTCGATGGCCTGCGACTTCTTGTCCTCGTACTCGACCTCGGCTTCAGCCAGCGAGGAGCCACAGTCCAGGCACCAGTGCACCGGCTTGAAGCCGCGCACCACGTGGCCGCGCTCGATGATCCTGGCGAGGCAGCGCAACTGCTCGGCCTCGAAGGCCGGCTGCATCGTCAGGTAAGGCTTATCCCAATCGGCGAGCACACCGAGGCGCTTGAAGTCCTCGCGCTGGCGTGCAATCTGCTCGTGCGCGTACTCGCGGCATTTCTCGCGGAAAGCCTTGGTGTCCAGCTTGTCGTTGGCTTTGCCGAATTTCTTTTCGACCTGGAGTTCAATCGGCAGGCCGTGGCAGTCCCAACCCGGCACGAAGGGCGCGAGATGGCCGTTGAGGCGCGCGGTCTTCACGACCATGTCCTTGAGGACCTTATTGACCGCATGGCCGATGTGGATGTCGCCGTTGGCGTAGGGCGGCCCGTCCACGAAGTAATACGGTGGCAGCGCGGCGGTAGCGTCCAGCACTTTTGCGTAGAGGCCTTCCTGCTGCCAGCGCGCCAGCATTTCCGGCTCGCGCTTCGCGAGATTGGCCTGCATCGGGAACGGCGTCTCCGGCAGGTTGAGCGTGTTCTTGTAGTCTTTGGCGGCGGTCACGGCGGTCACAACGAAGTAGGCGGAAAGCAGGCTGGAATGGGCGGCGTGCAATGCCGGATCGGATTCACCCGCTCCGTGCATTTCGATCCGCGTGATTGTGAATAATTATTGAATATATTAATACTTATTCAATTATTATTAACTACGGCGATCAGCAAACCCACTGGAGCGGGTGCGGAATTATGCGGGATTTTCGCGGAAATAGGCTTTGGCCTCGTCCGCGTCGCGGTGCATCTGCACAGCCAGCGCGTCTAGCGAATCGAAATGCCGCTCCGGCCGCTGATAGCGACAGAACTCGACCGCCATCACCGCGCCGTAAATATCGCCGGGATCACCGAACAGGTGCGTCTCCAGCAGGCAGCGCGTGAAGCCCAGAGTCGGCCGCACACCCAAGCTGGCCACACCCTGCCAGTCCTTTTCGCCAACGCGGGCGCGCACCGTGTAGATACCCTGTCTCAATGCTAGCGGACGAGGGAAATACATGTTGGTGGTTGGCATGCCGAGCGTGCGGCCCAGCTGCAAGCCGCGCCGCACGCGGCCGTGCAGCGTGTACGGCCGCCCCAGCATGGCGGCCGCGAGCGGCAGATCGGCCGCGGCCAGCGCCGCACGCAGCGCGGTGGAACTGCAACGCGCGCCGTCCAGTGTCACCGTGACTAGTCCCTCGGCCGAAAAGCCGTGCTGCGCGCCTGCGGATTTCAGCAAAGCCAGATCACCCGCACGCTGCGCGCCGAAGCGGAAATCGTCGCCGACCACCACCGCCCTGACACCGAGTTTCCGCACCAGCAGCTCCTCGATGAAGACCTGCGCAGACAGCGCGGCGAAACGATGGTCGAAGCGCTGGATCAGGACGCGGTCCACACCCTGCCTGGCCAGCAGCGCGACGCGGCCACGGAAGGTGCTGACGCGGCCGGGCCTGTGCTGCGGATCGAAATACTCGCGCGGCGTCGGCTCGAAGGTCAGTACGGTCAGCGGCAGATGCAGTTCATCGGCACGGGCGCGCGCGCGCGCAAGGAGCGCCTGGTGCCCGCAATGCACACCGTCAAAATTGCCGATGGTGAGCACGCAGCCACGTTGCCGTTCGCGCAGATTGTGCTGGCCGTGGATGATGTCCATGTCAGTGCCGCCGGAAGTCCTGCAGGCGCATGCCGCTGGCGGCCAGCACGGCGAAATAAACCACCGCGGAGGCCGCGATCAGTTCGAGCAGGCGAACCACGCGCTGGTGCATGGATTCCGCCAGCCACTGCGCCAGCGGCGCCGACATGAGCAGCAGGATGGCGCTCATCGCCAGGTTCGCCGCCAGCAGGCGCAGCAGGAACGGCTGCCAGCCGCTGCCGGGGTTGTAGATGCGGTCGCGGCGCAAGCGGCGGTACAGCAGCGTCGAATTGACACAGGCGGCGAACGACGTTGCGAAGGCCAGGCCCGCATGCGGCGCGACAAAATGGGTCCAGCGCGCGATCCAGAACAGCGACACGCTCATGGTCATGCCGGAGATCAGGGCGATGATGCCGCAGCGCACCGGTGCGCGGGTTTCCTGCCGCGCATAGAAACCCGGAATCAGTACCTTGACCATCGAAAAACCCATGAAGGCCGGCGCATACGCCCACAGCGCGTAGGTGCTCATCTCGACATCGCGATGCGTGAACTTGCCGTAGCCGAACAGTGTCGTCACCAGCGGGCCGGCCAGCAGCACCAGCGCGACCATTGCCGGCGTGCCGAACACCAGCATCGTGCGCAGTCCCCAGTCCAGCGTCGCGGAGAACGCATCCACCGATTTTTTCGCGTGCTGCATGGACAGCATCGGCAGGATCACGGTGCCGACGGCGATGCTGAAAATGCCCAGCGGGAATTCCATCAGGCGATCCGCGTAATAGAGCCAGCTCACCGGGCCGTCGCCGAGGAAGGACGCCAGCGCGGAGTCCACCAGCAGGCTGATCTGCGACACCGACGAACCGATCATCACCGGAATCATCAGCCCCATGATGTGACGCACGCGCGGGTCATGCCAGCCCCAGCGCGGACGCGGCAGCAGATCCAGCTTGCGCATCAGCGGCAACTGGAACAGGAACTGCAAAATGCCGGCGACGAACACCGCATAGGCCAACACGTGCACCGAGCTGGCGTCGATGAAAGCTGAAGCGATGAGGCAGATGTTCAGCAGCACCGGCGTGATCGCGGGAACGGCGAAACGGCCATAACTGTTGAGCACGCCGCCGCCAATCGCGGTCAGCGAGATGAACATCAGGTAGGGAAAAGTCCAGCGCAGCATCTCAGTGCCGAGCTGGTGTTTCAGCGGGTTCGCACTATTGGAGAATCCCGGCGCGAACAGGTACAGCAGCAACGGCGCGCAGATGCAGCCCAGCAGCGTGATGATCGACAGCACCCCGCCTAGCGTGCCCATCACCACCGACACCAGGTCGCGCACTTCCTCGTGGGATTTCGTGGTCTTTGTTTCGGTGAATACCGGCACGAAAGCCTGCGCGAAGGCGCCTTCCGCGAACATGCGCCGGCCGAAATTCGGAATCTTCAGCGCGACCAGGAAAGCGTCCATGCCACCGCTGGCGCCGAAAGCCACGGCCAGCATCACGTCGCGCACAAAGCCGAGAACGCGCGACACCAGCGTCATGAAACCGACGATGCCGGAGGATTTGAGCAGGCTGGAGGACATGTATTTTTCGCGCCCTGACCCTGTTGCGGGTGGTTCGGGCAAAGGGTATCCGGGAGTGACGCGCGGATTATCGCATCCGCCCCAGCTGACTGCCGCCGGAATCGCGTTTTCTTTCAGCCACTTTGCCCTTCGCAACGGTTGACAAAAGCTCCGCGCATCACAATACTACGCGCCCCCAAAAGCTTACAGATTCCTTTTTCAGGTTTCATTTTCAGGAGTTCCCCTTGGCTAATATTGCCAGTGCCAAAAAACGCGCCCGTCAGGCCATCGTGCACCGCGAGCGCAATATTGCGCAGCGTTCCATGATCCGCACCACCATCAAGAAAGTCGTCAAGGCGCTTGATGCCAAGGACAAGGCCGTCGCTCAGACCGCCTACAACGAAATGGTGCCGGTGCTGGACCGTTACGCCAACAAGGGCCAGATCCACAAGAACAAGGCGGCGCGTCACAAGAGCCGCCTGCTCGAGCGCATTCGCGCGCTGGGTTGAGGGTCTACGAAGTACCCGACGCCGCCCTCGCTGGGCGGCGTTTTTGTTTGTGCGTCTAAGAACTGACGACCAGATTGTCGCGGTGAATCATCTCCGGCTCGCCGGGATAACCGAGACACGCGGCCACCGCCGCGCTCTTCACGCCGGCGATCTTGCGTGCGTCGGCGGCGGCGTAATTGACCAGCCCGCGCGCGACTTCATGACCCTGGGGATCGACGCAGGCGACGAGGTCGCCGCGGTCGAAATCGCCGTCCACGCGCTTCACGCCCACCGGCAATAGACTCTTGCCGGAGCCGCGCAGCACTTTCACGGCACCGTCGTCGAGATGCAGCTTGCCGCGCAACTGCATCTGCCCCGCGATCCAGCGCTTGCGCGCCGCCATCGGCGCCTCCGCCGGCTTGAGCAGCGTGCCGATATTTTCACCGCGCGCGATGGCGAGCAGTGCCTCCGGCTTGCGTCCGTGGGCGATCACGGTCGCCGCGCCGGAACGGGCCGCGGTGTAGGCCGCGGACAGCTTGGTGCGCATGCCGCCGCGGCCGAGTTCGCCCTTGCTGTCGCCGGCCATGCCGGTGAGGCGGGTGTCGGAAAGATCGGCTTCCGAGATCAGTTTCGCTGCGGGATTGAGACGCGGATCGGCGTCGTAAAGGCCTTCCTGGTCGGTGAGGATGACCAGTAGGTCGCCTTCGATCAGGTTCACCGTGAGCGCGCCCAGCGTGTCGTTGTCGCCCAGGCGGATCTCGTCGGTGGCGACGGTGTCGTTCTCGTTGACCACCGGCACCACACCCAGCTCCAGCAGCGTGTTGAGCGTTCCGCGCGCGTTGAGGTAGCGGCCGCGATCGGCGACATCCTCGTGCGTGAGCAGGATCTGCGCCGCGCGCAGGCCATGCTTCTTGAACTCATCCTCGTAGGAACGCACCAGTCCCATCTGGCCGACGGCGGCGGCGGCCTGTAACTCATGAATGGAGGCCGGACGCTTCTTCATGCCCAGTCGCGCCATGCCTTCGGCCACCGCGCCGGACGATACCAGCACCACCTGCTTGCCCATGCCGCGCAGCGCCGCGATCTGCGCGCACCAGTCGGCGATGGCGGCGTGGTCCAGCCCCCGCCCCTTCGCCGTCACCAGCGAACTGCCGACCTTGATCACCCAGCGCCGGCTTTCTGCGATTTTTGCGCGGTTCAACATGATTTCGAGTCCCTGCAACCTCACCCGCTCCGGTGGTTTCCCGGCACAGATAGTTTTAATATATAAACTTATTTTACATTAATTCGATGTTTGATAACGAATCAGGACTGGCCTTCAGGCAGAGCGGGTGGCGTGGCAAATGGCGATTCATCCGCTTCCGGCGCGTGTTCATCCACCCAGTCCATCGCCGCCGCACAGAGCTCCTTCAAGCCCGCGCGCGACACCGCGGAAATGGCGAACCAGCGGCCTTTCCACTTGAGCTTCTTCACTGCTTTCTTGATCAGGGCCAGCGCTTCGTCTTGCGGCATCTGGTCGATCTTGTTGAATACCAGCCACTGGTCGCGCTCGGCCAGCGCTTCGCTAAACTCTTTAAGTTCGGCGTTGATCGTCTTGATATTAGTAACAATATCGCTGCCATCCGGCGGCAGGATATCCACCAGGTGCAGCAACAAGCGCGTGCGCTGGATGTGCTTGAGAAAGCGGATGCCCAGTCCGGCGCCGCTGGCCGCGCCTTCGATCAGACCCGGAATATCCATCATTACGAAGGAGCGCAGCGGCCCGACCGAGACCACGCCCGGCTGCGGGTAGAGCGTGGTGAACGGATAGTCGGCAATCTTGGGCCGTGCCGCGGACGCCGCTGCCAGCAGGGTCGATTTGCCCGCGTTGGGCAGACCGAGCAGGCCCACGTCCGCCATCAGCGACAGTTCCAGGCGAAGGTCGCGCGCCTCGCCGGGCGAACCCTTGGTGAACTGGTAGGGCGCGCGGTTGGTGCTGGACTTGAAGCGCACGTTGCCGAGGCCGTGGAAACCGCCCTGCGCCAGCTTAATACGCTGGCCGAGATGGGTAATTTCGCCGATCAACTCGCCGGTGCCCTCGTCGTAAATCAGCGTGCCCAGCGGCATCGCGACCACCAGGTCGTCACCGTAGGCGCCGCGGCAGTTGGAACCTTCGCCATCACCGCCGCGCTCGGCGCGGAAGGTGCGGTTGAAGCGGAAGTCCGCCAGCGTGTTCATGTTGGGGTCGGCCACCGCCCAGATGGTGCCGCCATCGCCGCCGTCACCGCCATCCGGCCCGCCAAAGGGCACGTATTTCTCGCGGCGAAAGCCCACGCAGCCCTTGCCGCCGGTGCCGGCCTCGACGCGTATGGTTGCTTCGTCAACGAACTTCATTTCGGCGGCCTGCGGTAGATGTGCCAAAGCTTAGCGCACAAAAAAGCCCCATGACATGGGGCTTTTCGTTGCAACGATTCTGGCTTATGCCGCCGTGACGATGTCCACGTGCAGACGGCCGTTCACGCCGCGCTTCTTGAACGCCACTTGGCCATCCTTGAGCGCGAAGATCGTGTGATCCTTGCCCAGGCCCGCGTTCAGGCCAGGCCGGTACTGCGTGCCGCGCTGGCGGATGATGATGTTGCCGGCAATCACCTGCTCGCCGCCGAACTTCTTGACGCCAAGGCGCTTGGATTCCGAGTCGCGGCCGTTACGGGTACTGCCGCCTGCCTTCTTGTGTGCCATTTCAATCTGCTCCTGACTTAGGCGCCAACAATGCCGGTGATCTTCACTTCGGTGAAATTCTGGCGATGGCCCTGTTCCTTGTGATAGTGCTTGCGGCGGCGGTGCTTGATGATGCGGATCTTGTCGCCACGGCCGTTGGCCACGACTTCCGCGTTCACCACGCCGCCCTTGACCAGCGGCGCGCCGACGGTGATGGCGTCGCCATTGGCGATCATCAGCACTTCGTCAAAGGACACCTTGGCGCCGGCCTCGACGTTCAGGCTTTCAATCTTGAGCTGTTCGCCCGTGGCAACCTTGTACTGCTTGCCGCCGGTTTTAATGACCGCGTACATCGCTGACTCCGATTACTGAACGGCCAGATAGACCGGCCTTGAAAGAGCGCGGGATTGTAGTGATCTGGCTGCGAATCGTCAATGACTTTGTCACATATGCCGGCATCAGGGGTGGTCCGGCCGATACGGCCTCCGGTTCGTTTTACAAATTTTTACGGTGCCTGGGAAGTTGATCTGAAATATCATGTCAAGGCTCAAATCGAGAGCAGCGTGAACCCTGATGACAGACCTTTCCCAAATACCCACCATCCTGTCGGCACCCGCTACCCGCTCTGCACATCGCCGTTACCTGTTTCTGCAGGGGCCCATCGGCACATTTTTCAATAAAATAGCACAACGTCTGCACGCCTCCGGGCACGCCATCCATCGCGTCAATTTCAACGGCGGCGACCGGCTTTTCTGGACCGCCGGCCATGCGGTCGATTACACAGGCAATGCGCAAGGCTGGCCGCAGTTCCTGGAGCAAGTGCTCGCGGATCACGACATCACGGACATCGTGCTGTTCGGCGACTGCCGTCCACTGCACCGGATTGCGGTACGCGTCGGCGAAACCCGCGGCGTCGATGTCCATGTCTGCGAGGAAGGCTACCTGCGGCCCAACTGGCTGACGCTCGAACTCGGCGGCGTCAACCGTCATTCTTCACTGTCACGCGATCCGGCATGGTATGTCGCTCGCGCGCAGGAGCTCGGCCCCTGGCATCCGGGAATCCCAGTATCGGGCAGCTTTGCCCGCCGCGCCGCTGAAGACGTTCTCTATAGGCTATCCAGCCTGCTGCTCGCGTGGCGCTATCCCGGCTACCGCACGCACAAGCCGTGGTCGCCGATGGCCGAGTACCTGAGCGGAGCGCGCCGCTTTTTCTTCACCCCCCTGGCCAAACGCCGCAGCGCCAGACTCGCTGCCGGAATCATTGCCAGCGGCCGGAAGTTTTATCTGCTGCCCATGCAACTGGAGGCCGATTCGCAAATCCGCTTCCATTCGCCGATGGGCAGCATGATTCCCGCCATCAGACAGATCATCGACTCATTCGCCCGCCACGCTCCACCCGACAGCCTGCTGGTGGTGACCGAACACCCGCTCGACACGGGCGTCGTCGATCTGGGCCGGGTTGCCCGGCAGAACGCGATTGCCGCCGGAGTCGATGGCCGCGTCATCTTCATGCGGGGCGGCAGCCCGGAACCGCTGCTGCGCGCCAGCCAGGGCGTGGTCACGGTCAATAGCACGCTGGGCATCCTCGCGCTGGATTTCAACCTGCCGGTGAAGACGCTTGGTCACGCCATCTACGACCTGCCGGGGCTGACATTCCAAGGTGAGCTCGATCAATTCTGGCAGCGGAAACCCCTGCCCGACCGCGTTCTCTTCGATTGTTTCCGGCGGGTCGTCGCGGCCGAGTCTCAGATCAACGGCGGGCTTTACGGCCGTGATGCCCTCAATCTTGCAGTCAGTAATACGGCAAGCAAGCTGTCGGCGGCAACCTCCAGCGGCTGTGCAATCTACGGCGGCGGCTTGCTGCCCGTGGATGAGCTGACGCTGCAACCCTCCAAGTAATCTTTCCGCACTGAGTTCATGAATATGTGGACAGGCCTTGCGCTTGGCCTCGGCCTTGCAGTCGCGGGCTGGCTGATTCCCCGTGTCGTAGCGAGGACCCGCTGGCAATGGTCGCCGCTGCTACTGCTCGATGCGGCGATGCCATTGGCGCTTTTCTCTCTTGTCGCCGCCCTGGGCGCACGCCCGCTGTTCGCCGGACTCATCACTTTTGCAATCGGCGCAGCCTACGGATATGCGGATCACGCCAAGAAAACGGTGCTGGCCGAGCCGATCATCTTTACCGATGTCTTCCAGGCATTCGATATTTTCCGCCATCCAGGACTTGCCCTGCCCTTTCCGCATAAAGGGCGCATCGCCCTGGGTGTTGCCGCAGGCCTGACAATACTAGTGATCCTGTTCCGTGCAGAAGCCGCAGCTTGGCCGTGGTCGGCATGGCCGCCTCTGGCTGTTGTCGCACTCATCACGCTGACCGGATGGAGCCTGGGCGGGCCGCTGAACCACGCGACGGGCCGCTATCTGCGCCGGTTTCCGCTCTCCGAAGACCCCTGCCGCGACGCCACCGCGATCGGGCCATTCGCAACCCTGCTTGCCTACGGCATTCTCGCCCGCGCGGAAAGGACTGAAAGGCAGGCCAAAGCCTGCGCCGTGCAGGTTCAATCAGCGCGGCCCACGACACCGTCGCTCCCGAAAGCACCGGTGGTGGTGGTCCAATGTGAGTCGTTTTTTGATGCAAGGCGCCTGCATCCGGCACTCGCGCACCTGCAACTGCCGGTGCTCGACCGCTGCCGTGCTACTGGCTGCCAATCAGGCCGGTTGTCTGTGCCCAGTTGGGGCGCCAACACCGTCCGTACGGAATTTGCCGTGCTCACCGGACTCGAACAGCAGGCGCTGGGCCTCGACCGTTTCAATCCATACAACCGTTTTGCTAACCAACCCGTCCCATCCTTGGCATGGCGCCTGCGCGAGCAGGGGTACCGCACGATATGCCTGCACCCCTTCGACCGCAGTTTCTACGGCCGCGATCGCGTGATGCCGAACCTGGGCTTCGAGACTTTCATCGGCGAAGAGGCCTTTATCGGCGCGCAGCGGATTAACGGCTACGTCGCCGATGTCGAAGCCGCGCGGGTTGCCTGTGAAATTCTCCGGGAGAAACGAGGGCCGGTTTTCCTGTTTGTCATCACTATGGAAAATCATGGCCCCTGGCTACCGGACGTCGCAAAAACGGCCAGCCTGCTGCCCGCTGCACTGGAAGTGCCTGTGGGTGAAAAACAAGCGCTGGAGAGTTATCTGCGAAGCCTGGCCAACGCCGACCTCATGCTGGAACGGCTCACCGGAGAATTGGAGACCGGTGGTGTTCTCGCGTTTTACGGAGATCACCTGCCCAGTTTTCCTGCGAGCTTCCGCCACTTCGGACTGAACGATACCCGCAGTGACTATCTGGTGTGGCGCGGCGGAAACCAGGCTTTTGGCGGTCACAGCACTGCGCCCGTCATGGACATCCAGGCGCATGAGCTTGGCGCTGCGATTCTGCAGTCGCTTTCGAGGAATCGAACTTAGGGCATGGCTGGAAGGCCCTGAAGGCATTTCAAATCTTCGATGCGCCTCGATCCAGCCTAAGACGATCAACATGGGCTGCGCCGCTTCTTCCCCGCATTAAGGGACGCTGCTCTTGCTTTCGGCCGCGGAGTGCAGCGCACCGAGAATGCGCCAGGCATTGACGCCGCTGTATTTGATACCGAAGCGGTTCTGAATCAGCAGTTGGACCTGCCTGAGCGTCCAAAAATCGGCTTCATATCCGCTGGCGATGGGGCCGGCCAGCAATACTTTGCGGAGTTCGGCCACCTGTTCTGGCGACATCAACGAGGGCCGGCCGCCCTTGCTCATTTCCTGCAATCCTTCGATACCCTGTTGCTGCAAGACCCCGAGCCAGCGGTATACGGTTTGCCGGGGTGCTCCGACGGTTTTTGCCACCTCTGACGGACTAATGCCCTCCAGCAGCAGGCGGCCCGCACGCGTACGCCTTTGGATTGCTTCGTTCATCCTGCCCTCCTCGATGCCATGCTGTCAGGGCTACAACGCTTCAAACCCCTTTTGGTTATCACGTTGTTTGTTGTCATGCCGTTATGTAATCCCCGATACTCGCGTTTTGCGAGAACTCTCAAAGAGAGGAAAGCTGTGGGTAATAAACGAATCGGAGCCGGGGTTCTGGGTCATGCGCTCGTCAAGCTGAGGAAGCTGAAACAGCGGCAAACGCATCCCGATGTCCTGATTACCTGCCAGGTGAATGCGGCTTATCGCTGCCTGCTCGGGCGCGAAGCTGAGCCGGAAGGACTGGCACACTGGACTGCTTTTCTGCGCGGTGGCGGCGACTACGACAAACTTCTGCAGAGCTTTGTCCATTCTGCAGAATTCCAGCGCCGCCTAGATGCAAGTGCGCAGCCAGTCTCCGCTACAGTTATCGAGCCGCCTTCTGTTACAACTGCCTCGGTATCACCTCTACTTCGCGGCAATGCCACAGTGAATGACAAGGAGGAGTTGGCCCATTCAGTACTAGGGCAACAAATACCCTCTGGTAATGAAGAAGCACTTAGCAAGCCACCACCCATCGCTGCGGACAGTGACGCGATCCTTGACCCGTTCTCCAAGACACCGGTTTCCACGATTACTGCCTACAAGCGTGGTCAGCGCTTCGGTGAACAATTTGATTCCCAGGCCGGGATGATGGGCGCCTCGCCAGAGCGAGATTCCATGGCCGGTCTGCGGAATCCCCTTGAGACCTTTTTCGATTCACACACCGAAGGTCCGGGACTCTGGAAATGGAGGCACTACTTCGATATCTATCATCGCCATTTCGCTAAATTTATTGGCCGGGAAGTACATGTGCTCGAAATCGGCGTGTATAGCGGTGGGGGCCTTGCGATGTGGCAAAGTTATTTCGGGGCCAAGTGCAGAATTTATGGCGTGGACGTTCTGGAAGCCTGCAAGTCATTCGAAAGTGAGTCGGTAAGTGTTTTCCTTGGTGATCAGGCGGATCGCAATTTTTGGAAGCTGTTCAAGGCTCAGGTGCCGGTCATCGACATCGTTATCGACGATGGCGGACATCAGCCAGAGCAACAAATGGTGAGCATGGAGGAACTGCTGCCGCACATACGTTCGGGCGGTGTTTACCTTTGCGAAGACGTATATGGCAATCACCACAACTTTCATGACTTTGTCGGCGGCATGACAAACCAGTTGAACGAATTGGGAAAGGCCAGGCCTGGCCTCAGCGATTTTCACGAAGGCATGGTGCTCAACTCGTTCCAGCGCGATGTGCATTCCGTGCACTTGTACCCATACGTTGCAGTCGTCGAGAAAGCGAAGGCGCCTGTCAGCGAATTCACCGCTCCCAGGCGCGGGACTCAATGGTTGAAATTCGGTATCTGAAAGGCACGGAAAAACTCCTGCCTTATACTGAGCCTGAAAATGGTCAATATCTTCAATGGTGCTTTCAGAAAACTTAAGGCCGCAAAGGAGCCGCCACAGCCGCAGGACTCCGGTTTCGAAGATCGGATTGCCAAGCAGATCCAGGCTGCATATTGCTGCCTGCTGGGCCGAGAGGCCGAGCCTGAAGGACGAGCACACTGGACTGCCTTCCTGAGCGAAGGCGGCAGCTACGACGAACTTCTATTGAATTTTGTCCGTTCGGCAGAATTCCAGCGCCGTCTGGATGCAAGCGTACAGCCATCCGACCCCACTACTGACATTAGTCTGGTCCAGGCTGCATATCGCTGCCTGCTGGGCCGCGAAGCCGAGCCGGAAGGCCAGGCGCACTGGATGACTTTCCTGCGTGAAGACGGCAGCTATGACAAACTTCTAAAAAGCTTTGTACATTCTTCTGAATTCCGGCGCCGCTTGGATGAAAGCGCGCATCTAACCGCCGGTGCTGCTATCGAACAGCGTCCAGTTACGGCTGCACCGGCACCCCGCAGCAATCTCGCAGTGATTGGCAATAACCAGGCCGCGCAGATGGCACACTGCATTCAGGCACTGACCGGCGGCGAAATGCCGGCATGGCGATGCACCACCGAAGACATACTTCTGGGCACAGAAAGTACGCGTGCCGATCTCCTTGAGCTTTTCAGGAAGCATGACAAGGTCTTCGTGCAGACCCGTTTGTGGAACGCCATTGCAAAACTGCACCAGGAGTTCAAGGACCGCGTCGTGCTGTTTCCATCAATCAGTTTCCTTGCCTTCCATCCCGATCTAGTTTCCGTCTCACTGAAAAGCACAGGCGCCAGCGTGCGAGGCCCCTGCGGGGACTACCACTCTTCGCTCGCCTTTCTCGGCTGGAAAGCCGGTTTGAGCGTCGCGGAAACGCAAAAACTCTACAGGAACGAAATATTCCAGCGCTTGGGCTTCTTTCATTTCTGGCAGAGTTCAACCGCTGCGCTGCTCGAAGAAGGCAAGACTGCAGGACTGGCGCTCAGTGGCCTTCTCGATGACTGGCTAGTGCGAGGTTGTTTCATGCACTCGATCCACTCTCCTAAGCTGTTTGTCATTGCCGACATCGCCAAGGCGCTGCTACAGCGAAACGGCGTCGCCGTTATCTCCGGCAACCCCGCAGAGTACGCATATGATTCGCTTGCGAACGGCGCGATCTGGCCCGTCTATCCCGAAATCGGTGAAAAGCTCGTCATCGCGGGCAACTACACGTTCAAGCTGGCAGCGCCAAATTTACTGACGGACGAGCCGGTACGGACACTGGATCTGAAGGAGTTTTTGACGCGATATTTCGCAGTCTATTCCAGCCATTCAGCCGATGACCTCACCTGTGATCGCCTGAATTTTGCCGGTTACCCGGAGCTTCTCGCCGACTTGCGCTCGCTCGCAGCAAATCCAGCTACCGCAGAGCCTGCAAGCGCATCAGCACAGACACCACCATCACCCGACGGGAGCGCACCTAAAAACCGCAGCAAATTCGCTGTACTGGGCAATTGCCAGACCGGGCACATGGCGCGCTGCCTTCAGGCCCTCGCAGGCGGAAAAATGCCACAGCAGGAATGGGTCACGGCTGAACTGCTTGCGGATTGGGAGAACGGGCGCGCCAGTCTCGCACCATTGTTCGCCCGGCACGAAAAAATTTTCATGCAGCCCTGGATCTGGACCCCGCTGGCACAGAAATACGCCGAATTCAAGGACCAAGTTGTCCTTTATCCCTCCATCGGCTTCATTGCCTACCATCCGGACCTGGTTCCTGTCGTAATCAAGAGCACCGGCGCCGCCTTTGAGGACGGACCCGCCATGCGCTGCAACTCTTCACTGGCTTTTCTCGGCTGGAAAGCCGGCCTGAGCGTCGCGGAAACTACGTGCCTGTTCAGACGTGATATTTACCAGCGACTCGGCTTCTTCGATTACTGGCAAAGCTCCACGGCAGCGCTGCTTGAAGAAGGACGTGCAGCCGAATTACCACTGGATGATCTCCTGGCTGAATGGAGCAAGCAGGGTTGCTTCATGCACTGTCATGTCCATCCAAAATTGTCTGTGATCGCTGACATCGCGGCGCAACTACTGAAGCGGCTCGGAATTCCGGTTGTCTACGGAGATCCTATCCAGTTCGCGCACGATTACCTGGCCAACGGCATAGTCTGGCCGGTATACCCGGAGATTGGCGAAGCCTTGGGTTGCCCAGGCAGTTATGCGTTCAAAATGGGCTCGCTTTACTACTCGCCCGACACACCGGTGCACATGCTTGGCCTGAAAGAATTCATCGATAAATCGTTTGCAGCGTATTCAAAATATTCACGGGACGAACTCATAAGTCCGCGTCTTGGCTTGGATAGCTATCGCGAGCTTCTCGGCCAACTGCAAAATCACAAAGAGCCGCTAGTTTCCGATGATCGGGTTCCCCTGACCAACACGTCTGCCGCCCCCGCCCGGACACCCTCAATCGCTGGTAACGGACATCCTTATCACGATCTGCCGCCACAGCGGTTCTGGCGTCGCGCCATCGAGAATGTGCGCCCGGAGCAGGTTGATCCCGTCCTCAAGACCAAATTCAAAATCACTCCTGCCAATCGGGTCGCCACTGCCGGCAGTTGTTTTGCGCAGCGCATTTCAGAAAGACTCAGCAGCCACGGATTCAACTTCCTGCAAACGGAAAATCCACTTGCCGGGATAACTCAGCCCGAAGCGGCTCGCCGCAATTTTGGCGCGTTCTCCGCCCGCTTCGGGTTCGTCTACACAGCGCGCCAGCTTCGACAGTTGATGGAGCGCGCCTACGGCAACTTCATCCCTGCCGATAGCGTCTGGCAGCTTGGAGACGGCCGGTTTGTGGACCCCTTTCGTCCACGCATCGAGCCGGATGGGTTCCGCTCCCAAGAGGAACTGGAGAGTTCGCGTTTACAACATCTCGCAGCAGTGCGTCGAATGTTTGAAACTCTTGACGTCTTCATTTTTACACTTGGGCTGACGGAAGCCTGGCGCAACAAGACCGATGGCGCCGTATTTCCGAT
This sequence comes from Stenotrophobium sp., assembly GCA_050740055.1. GTDB lineage: Bacteria > Pseudomonadota > Gammaproteobacteria > Nevskiales > Nevskiaceae > Stenotrophobium. Next base: position 2,863 of record JBOICL010000155.1, on the reverse strand, counting down.
CGCGCCTGGGGTTGCCGGCGGCGTGATGAATTTCAAGCGCTATGAGTTCGTGAATTTCACGGCCTCAGAAGTTGATGATGACCTGCAACAATTCATGACTAGCCTTGCAAAAATAAACTCGGCCGCACGTGTGATCCTGACTGTGTCACCCGTGCCACTGGTCGCAACCTACGACGACAAACATGTGCTGGCCTCTACAACCTACAGCAAGTCCGTACTGCGAGTGGCCGCCGAACAGATCGCTCAACGTCACTCCAATTGCGACTATTTCCCTTCATATGAAATCATCACGGGCAATTTCAATCGGGGCCGCTATTTTGCCGAGGACCTGCGCTCAATTACTCAAGCCGGAGTTGATCACGTCATGCGGCTGTTTTTTGGACACTATGCGCCCGGCGCCGAAAGCGGGGCTATCAACGCAGATCTGCTTGCGGAAGCCAGGAAAAGCATCAGCTATCTTTGCGACGAAGAACTGCTTGCCATCGCAGCGCGGTAGGCCATATGGACACCAGCGACGGCCGTAAAAACAATTTGCAGCGCGCAATATCGAATCAAAAAGACAGGAATAGCTCACTCGCATTCTGCAGCATCGCGACAGCCAGCCACGTGACGCAGGCATGTGCATGCCTGCAAAGTATCCGCAAGTACCATGAAAACGCCCGCCTTGTCCTCTTGCTTGTAAGTGCAGGCATTCCGCGTAAGCCCCTGCCTTCCGGTATCGAAACGCTCAAGATTGAAAGCTGCGTCAGTGAAGGCACGCTGCATGCGATGCACAAGCACTACACAGCGGCTGAACTGTGCTTCGCGGTGAAACCTTTTCTGATCGCCGCCCTGCTTGAAGCTGGTATGGAACAGGTCCATTATCTGGATGGGGACTGTCTCGCTTTTGATGCCATGACACCCATGATCTCAGCGCTGGCGGCGGCCGATCTGTTGCTGACACCGCACTGCCTGAGCCCTGTTCCAGAAGACGGTCGCACTCCCCGTCCGCTGACCCTGCTCAAGGCGGGTGTGTTCAATGCAGGTTACATTGGCGTGCGCAACACGACGACGGGCGTGGATTTTGTAGCCTGGCTATCTTCGATGACGACCCGATACGCCAAAAATAAGCCTCAAGAAGGCATGTGCGGCGACCAGAAATGGCTTGATCTTGCTCCCGCCTTGTTTCCCGGCATGGCGATATGCAGACACCCAGGTGCAAATGTCGCTTACTGGAATCTGCAGGAAAGACACCTCACCCGGAATGACAAAGGGCGCTTTCTGGTCAACGACCTGCCTCTGATTTTTTTCCACTTCAGCGGCTATGCTTCAAACCAGTCGATGCAGCTTTCAAAACACCAGAACAGACATCTGCCGGTTCCCGGCTCGACCCTCCATGAACTGGTCGAAACCTATCGGAACCATATAGCTCCTGCTTCTGAAAGCTTCCCTGCAAAGCAGGGTTATCTACGCACAGTCCTCAGCCGCTTTACTCCGCTACAATTGACGATTAGTCACAATCCTGACGAAAAAATGAAATGAATGACATGGATATGGCCCAGGCCAAAGAACGGAAAACAACTGCGAAAACCTGGCGCAATCCCTTAAAGAACCTGCTGCAGGATGTGCTTGGAAGCTACAAGCATGACTTCATTGCAATACTAAGGAGGGAGCTTTCCGCGCGACTGATTCAGCACAAAACAGAAGTAGCTGAAATGCTTAGGGCCGAAGTCACGGAAGTTCTGCGCTCGGAGGTGCAACGCTCCATCAACCTGTTCCAGGAAGCGGAAGTTGCGCGGTACCGGAACGTCCAGTTTGCGTCGCAACGTCTTGCCCTGCTGGAAAGCGCCGAATTCGTAAAACAGAACATGCTGAAGGCAGCAACTTTTCCGCATCCGCATGCGACGCTGGAACACGCCCTGTCGCTGGCGCCGCAGGGCGGACTCGCACTTGAGTTCGGCGTCTATAGCGGCTCCACCCTGAAGCTTATTACCGCCGCCAGGAAAGGTTGTGACACTTATGGGTTCGACTCCTTCAAGGGCCTGCCTGAATCTTGGCGCAGTGGATTCCCGACAGGAGCATTTGCAGTAAATGAATTGCCGGTTGTGGACGGCGCGGAACTGGTCGCGGGCTGGTTCGACGATACGCTTCCCAGGTTCCTGGAAAGCCACGAAGGCGCGATCGATTTCCTCCATGTGGATTGTGACCTGTACTCGTCCACAAAGACTGTGCTTGATCTTGCCGGGCAACGACTGCGCCCGGGCAGCATTGTGATGTTCGATGAATTCTTCAACTATCCGGGCTGGCAACAGCATGAGTTCAAGGCGTGGATGGAATACGTGGAGCGCACGGGATTGCGATTCAACTACGAGGCCTACACCCTCAACAACGAGCAGGTAGTGGCGCGGATCGTTTCAGCTTAACCAGATCAATCTATTTCACAAAACCAGACAAGCGCTGCATCAGGGATGACCGTGCCGTCTTTGGCTGCTCGAAAGCGCCCCGTCCAAACAATTCGTTATGCTTGAGCCGGGCTAATGCGTGCACAACGATTGATGGTGTGCGCTTGACGATCCTAAGCCAGATAGCCCGGCCTGTTTCGCGCAGTTCACCGCTGCTCAACGCATGTACATGGACATATTCAGCCCAAAACCGGACACCATGCAGAATGCCCGCCTGGATATGCGCCGTGGTATCAGAATAAACGTTGTTCTCGCTTTCATCGGTCAGGCGTCTGCCGTAAACCGTACCATCACCGGCGCGCCCGTAGCTGGTGACACTACCCAGGCAGGAATTGGTCAGCATCTCCATCAGCTGCAGGTTACGGAACAGCCCGGCATCTTCCGGAGAAAGATTGAGGTTGGGACCGAAAGCAGCTTTGCTG